>JBKHCQ010000160.1:0-7853 GCA_046541755.1 Anaerolineales bacterium
GAAAGACGATAATGTCTCGCGTTTGATAGGTGTGCATCATAACCTCCAGCAATATGGTTCGTGATGGTTCGTAGTTGAGAGAGACCCAAGACCTCTACCTTCCGGGAAGCTATAAGCGGGTTTTCTCAAGCTAACACTGTCTGATTCAGTCAGTTTTCCTGTAATACTGAGGTGTTCGTAGCTTCCCGGAAGGTTCAGAAGGTTCAGGATGAAGTGCCGTGTATTTCTATGTAGATGTAGATGCGATTTTCTCCAGGAGCGGCGGCAACAGCGTCGACCAATCGTAATTCGTCGCGAAGACCTGCGCGCGCTTCCCCAACTGCGAGCGCGCGGGCGTGTTGCGCGCCAGATAAACGCACGCCGCCGCGAAGGCCACCGGATCATCGGCCAGCGCCATCACCTCCCCCGGGCGCTCGAAGCCTTCGGCGCCCAACGTCGTCGAGACGATGGCCTTGCCCATCGCGGTCGATTCCAGCAGCTTGAGCCGCGTGCCGCCGCCGACTAAAAGCGGCACGACGTAGACAAGCGCGCCATTGATGTAGGGGCGCGTATCGGGCACCCCGCCGGTGATGATGATACCCGGCGCATCGCGCAGGCACGCCAAGCGGTCGTGGGGATGCCGCCCGACGATGTAGAAGCACGCGCGCGGCAATTCGGCCCGGATGCGCGGCCAGACTTCGTGGGCGAACCACAACACGCCATCGACGTTGGGCCGGAAGTCCATCGTGCCGGTGAAGACGAACGCCGGTTGCTCCAACGGCGCTTCATCCGTGAAGGCGCTGAACGTGGCCACATCGACGCCGTTGGGCACGACCAGCGGATCCAGCCCGGGGACGATGCGCTCCAGCGCTTGGGCATCGGCCTCGGAGACGGCGACCACCAGATCGGCGCGCCGGCAGATCTCCGCCTCGTAGCGGCGCAGGCGCTGCCATTGCACGCAGGAGTACGCCGCGCCGATCCAACGCGGCGGATGGCGCAAGTCGGTCATAAAGGCACGCTTCTGGAGCAGGTACTCGCAGTTGTGATCATCGAAGATCACGCGCGGCGGCGAGGGCCGTGACCAGACAGCGTCAAGATAGCCCGCCAGCTCCAATCCCTCGACCATAATCCAATCAAAATCATAGGTTGCGAGCCAGGTTTCCAACTGGGCGCGAAACGCCGCCGTGTCGAGGCGCAGGGTCAAATCGGGGCGAGGATTGATCAGGAGGTCCCGCAGGCGCGTGCGCATCGAGCGGGCGGGCTGCGGCACGATAGCGAGGCGCGCGGTGACGGCCTCCAGGGGAGCGAGCGGCGCCGACGCCTGATCCGCGGCAGCGAAGGTGAGCAGGGAGACACGATGCTCGGCCGCGAGGCCCCGCAGAATCCCCCAATTGCGCAGCGCGGTGCCCTGTCGCGGCGGGAAGGGCGCCTGCGGGGTGAGGATCAGGATATCAGCCATAGGATTCATTCCTTGTGTTAGCGGGTTAGCGTGGCAGCGTCCGTGGCAGCGTCTATGAAAGTCGCAGTCGGGCCGTCGCGGAGCCGATGACCAACACCAGATGAACGCCGAACCAGAGCAGATTCAGAGCGCCGCCGATTTGCCCTCGTGACAAATGAAAGAGGCCTTCGAGCAGGGTAAGCAGAAGGAGCGGCAGCGAGCCGACGACAAGCCCAACGGCGACGATCCACCAGAGGTGTTCACCGTAGCGCCGTCCGACCAGTCGCCAGATAGCCTCGCCGATCAACGCGCCGGCTATCGGCGAGAGCAACATTGTGAACCAACCGATCATCGGGATGAAGGCCGCGATCCCGCCCAAGATCAGCGCGACGACGCCGGCGATGACGTAATCCCAGCTTTTGGCGGTGATGAATCGCTTTTGGCGGTCCCGCGCGCACTCCGGGCAGAGATAGCCCACCGGCGTCCGCCTGGCGCACTTCACACAGATGGGCGTCTCGCATTGATAGCAGCGCAAGGTCGTCTCGACTTTGGGATGCCATTGGCAATATAAAATCTCGTCATCATCTACGACTTCCGCGTCCACTCTATTCGTATCCATCGACTCTACTCCGATCTTACCCATTGAATCACTTGGAAATCTATTTTAGCCTACTCTGGCGAAGGTCGAAATGTGAGTTTGTCCTCAAAATCACGTACATCAGCCATAAATGACGACCTTCCTAGTCCCCATTAACGGGGTAAGGCGTTCCACCAAGGTACTGTAAAAATCGTGCCGCGTGCGCAGGCGCAAGAAGCGCGCCCGGAGTGGACTGCGGGTGATGCGTACCCGATCACCGTCGTGCAGTTCACCCTCCAACCGGCCATCGACGGTGAGCATGCCGGGCAGGTCGGTGTGCACTTCGACTTCGACGACCGCGCCGGCGTTGAGCACCAGCGGCCGATCTAAGCTCAGATGGGGGGCGGCCGGCGCCACCAGGATGTTATCCAGCCACGGCGGCATAATCGGCCCGCCGACGGCGTAGGCGTAGGCGGTGGAGCCGGTAGCCGTGGAGATGATGAGGCCGTCGGCGACGTAGCGCGTGAGCAGCGCGCCATCGATGTAGGTGTGCAGACGCACCGTCCGGGCCAGCGCGCCCCGGCTGATGACGGCGTCGTTCAGCGCATCCTCGCGGGCGATGATCTCGTCATCGCGAATCAATAACGCGCGCAGCATCATCCGCGCTTCGACGTGGCCCTCGCCCTTCAGGATGTGCTCCAGCGCCGCTTCCCAGGCGTCCGGCTGCGCCTCCGTGAGGAAGCCCACCCGTCCCAGGTTGAGGCCCAGCACGGGCACGCCCGCCGGCGCGGCCTGGCGCATCGCGCGCAGAATGGAGCCGTCGCCGCCCAGGGTGATGAGCAGATCAGGCGACTTGTCCACGTCAGGATGTTCCTCGCGCGAGCAGCACCAGCTTTCGATGCCGCGTTCATCCAGCCACGCCAGGATTTTCTCGGCGAGCGGGTAGCCCGCCGGGATTTGTGTATTGTAAATCAGCCCAATGTTTCGGATGTTTGAGTTTTTTTGATCCATAAGACGTCCTCAAAAGCTGGTTGCTGGTTGCTCGAAAGGTAGAGACGCAAAATTTTGCGTCTCTACGGGGAGGTTTATTTTTCTGTAAATGCCTTAGCCCGCCGACTCCGCCGCGAGCAGCGATTGGAGTTTGGCGACGATCTCATCTTGTGGGACGGTCTCCTGGGTGCTCTCCGCCAAATCGCGAAGGGTCACCACACCCTCGGCGATCTCGTTGCCGCCCAAGATAAGGGCGACGCGAGCGCCGGCTTTGTCCGCGTGTCGAAGTTGGGCCTTGAGACTCCCGCTCATCGCGATCTGGGCCGCGATACCCGCATCGCGCAGGCGCACCAGGAGTTTGACGGCGTGGCGGCGGCTCTCCTTCCCCAAAAACGCCACGTAGACCGGCGGGCGGGGCAGCGGCGGCGGCAGGATGTTCTGATCCTGCATCACCAAGACGGCGCGCTCCATCCCGGCAGCGAAGCCGACGGCGGGCGTGGGCGGGCCGCCCAGCAGCTTGATCAGGCCATCATAGCGTCCGCCGCCACAGACCGCGGATTGCGCGCCGATACCCTCGGCCCACACCTCGAAGACGGTTTTGGTATAATAGTCTAGCCCGCGCACCAGGCGGTGGTTGAGCGTGTAGGGCCGCTCCAAATCGTCTAAGTAAGTGCGTAGCTCGGCAAAATGTTTCTCGCAGCTTTCACAGAGGTGCTCCATCATCTTGGGCGCGCGCTCGATGATCGGTTGGCACGTCTCCTCTTTGCAATCCAACACGCGGAGCGGATTGGTCTGGAGACGGCGCTGGCAATTTTCGCAGATCTCGTCGGTGTGATTCTCGTAGTACGCTTTGAGTTCCGCGACGTAGTCGGGCCGGCACTTGGGGCAGCCAGTGGAGTTCAGTTGAAACGAGAGGCCGGAGACGCCCAGGCGATCATAGAGATCCCAGGCCATCAGCATAATTTCCAGATCCGCCATGGCCGATGGCTTGCCGATGATCTCGGCGTTGAACTGATGCAACTGGCGATATCGCCCCGCCTGGGGCCGCTCGTAGCGGAAGGCCGGGCCAATCGAGTAGAGTTTGATCGGCTTGGGCAGCACGCGCATCCCGTTTTCGATGTAGGCGCGGACGACGCCGGCGGTGAATTCGGGGCGGAGGGTCAGGTCGTGATCGCCCTTATCCTGAAATGAATACATTTCTTTTTCGACGACGTCGGTGGCCTCCCCCACGCCGCGCGCGAAGAGCTGCGTCGATTCGAAGATGGGGGTATCGATCCGGTCGAAGCCGTAGCTGTGCGCCAACGCCTCCGCCTGCGCTGTGATGTACGCCCAGTAGGGTTGATCCTCTGGGAGAATGTCTTGCGTTCCGGTGGGACGTGTAAAGCTTTCCATACTTTCCATACTTTCCATACTTTCCCTACTTTCCATACAAGTATCCTTAGAAATATCCTTCGTGATTGGGTGAACTTTTATAAACAACCCTTGCGAAGGTCACGATGTAGCTCGGTAAACGGCGCGATGTCCAGCAGAAGCGGCGGATTGTGAGTAGACGTTGTTGTGAAACCTTCGCAAGGTGCTCCATATCCAGAGGCATTATAGAGGAGATAGGGATAGATGACAAGCGCCCGCCTTCTCCTCCGAAAAATAGGCGTAGGGCGGAATGGTATTCCGCCGATGCCGATGTGCGATCCAAGGCAAATAAATTCGCGGCTACATTTACAAAACCGGCCTGCGCCGGTTAGAACTCAGTCGCCGAAGGGCGACTTCGCCTAGGCGTAGTACCCGGTGGCCCGTGGGAACCGCGGGCCATCCCGCTCAAAACACCCACTCACGTAACTAAACTGATACGTCCGATCTACTTTCCAAATATTGGAGAAAGGGAAGGAAAAGGTAAGGCGGAGCTTGTACTTATGCGAAGTCGCCCTTGGTCGATCAAGTCAATGTGCAAAGCAGATTTGAAATCCCCCTGCTTCGCCTATAATAGAGGTAAGCTATAGATTCGAGGATGAAGAGGATGAAGAGGATCAAAGTGACCAACGACCCAACGTTAGATCGATTGGAATATTATCGCGCGGAGTACGCGGCCCGGGTGATGGATTGGACGCCGGCCACGGCCCGTTATGAGCGCCGAGCGGCGGCCCTGCTGAGCGCATCGACGCGCGTGTTGGATTTGGGCTGTGGACGCGGCGGGATTTCGGAGCGGCTGCACACACGCGGCCGGTGGTTCGGCATCGACCCGGACGGCGCATCGGTGCGGGAGCATCGCGTCGGCTCACTGGCGCGCGCGCAGGCGGGCGCGGAGCGGCTGCCCTTCCCGGCGGCGACCTTCGATCTGGTGGTCAGCTCCTGGGTGCTGGAGCATCTACCCGATCCCGACGCGGTCTTTGAAGAAGTCTCGCGCGTGTTAAAACCCGGCGGACGCTTCTTGGCGCTCACGCCCAACGCGCGCCATCCCATCCCCCGCGTCAGTCGTTTACTGATGCGGATGGTGCGCCTGCAACAACGGATCGTCGCCTGGGGCTACGGGCGCGCGCCCGCCGACACCTTCCCCGTCCACTACGCCGCCAACACGCCGGAAGCGCTGGAGCAAGCGGCGGCCTCGGCGGAATTACATCTGGTCGCCATCACGCTGGTGGAGGACCCGTCCTACTTCGCCTGGACTTTTTGTGATCCATGGAGCTTTCGCCTCATCGCCCTCCCCCTCGGCCAGTGCCTGCCGCCCCTGTGGAAAGTCCACCTGATCGCGGAATATGGCAAAGCGGCAAATAGACAAAGCAACAAATAACAAATCGGCAAAACAACAAATGGACAAATTCAGATTCGCAGATTCGCTGATTCGCTCATTCGCTGATTCGCAGATTCGCAGATTCGCTCATTCGCTCATTCGCTGATTTTTAAGTAGTCCCCATGATTGATAACTTACCAACGGGGAACGAGAATTTAATGCAAAGGCGCAAGAGGACAAAGCCGATAGGTTTCCCAAACTTTAAACTTGCAACTTTTAACTTGTAACTTATTTTAGTAAGGAGTGACCTAATGGATAGAGATCCAGTTCTTGTCGGAGGCGCGGAGGGTTTCCCCATCGAGTTGGTGCTACTTTTCTTCATTGTAATCGGCATCATCGCCTTGACCTTCTGGCTCAGCCGGGCGCTGGGGAAGCGGGAGGGCGAAAAGAGCCGCGAGGCGCGGCGCGAGGCGATTACAGCGGAGGCGAGCGCAAGGCCGCCGGGGCTGCTGCGGCTCGAGCACGAGGGGGGAGCGTGGCGCATCTACGTGAACGGTGAGCGCTACCCATCGCTGGACGCGGTGCCCGATCCCGACGTGCGCGAGGAGGTCGTCGCCGGCCTGCGCCAGTTGGTGCTCTTCTCGCGCGATTACGTCAAGAAGCAACCAAACTCGAAGGGGAAGAGGAAAACACAGGCCCCAGTCCAGAAGCCTCAAGCGCCGCCCACGGAGCCAAAACCACCGTCGGCCTCCTCCCCGACGCCCGAACCAGCGCCGAGGCCCAAGCCAAGCCAAGAGCCTGGGGCGGAAGCGCCCCCCTCGCCGGGGCCAAGGGGCCAACTCGAGCCGGAGCAAGCGGCGGAAGCCTTACGGCGCCTGAATGCGATCAAAGCCCGCGCCAAGCGCCGCGCCGAAAGCCAAAAAGCACAGCCGCATCTATCCGCGATGCCGGGCATCTCCTCAATGATGCCGCACATCGATTTGGCGCGTGAAATCGGCGCCATCGTCGACGAGATGCAGGCGCAGGTTCCCCAACTGCACGACCGCTCCATCCGCCTGCACAACACCGCCTCCGGCGGCATCCAATTCGCCATCGACGGCATCGTCTACGAGGACGTCAACGACATCCCCAACGAGCTGGTGCGGAAGCTCATCAAGGCCGCCACGCGGGAGTGGGAACGGCGATGAGAGCATACAGCAACGGAATAGGCATGAATATCAGCACGAGGAGCCGTAAAAATGCCTAAATCATTACCCGTAGGGATCCAAACCTTCAGCACGATATTTGATCTTTGAGCTGGCTCACAGAAGCGGAAAAGGCGTCGCAGGTCTTCTTCGCCGACATCCCGTATGACATCCAACTCTCGCAGGAGAAGTACTACCAGAGCATCTTCTACTTGATCTTCAAGAGGACGTCACACTCATCGGCGTGGCCTTCAGCACCGAAAAGCACGGCGTCGCGGCGGGGGAAATCGAAACAGATCGAAACAGTATGAAGCAAGGGGATTGCTATGAAGCCATTACCTGTTGGCACACCAACTTTTTTCAAAGATATGATCGAAGGCGGGTATCTGTACATCGATAAAACCCGCTATATCTATGAGCTGGTGAGATACCCCAAGGGCGTCTACTTCCTCTCACGCCCGCGCCGGTTCGGCAAGACGCTGCTCATTTCCACGCTGGCGGAGATCTTCGCCGGCCATCGCGAGCTGTTCGAGGGACTGTGGATCGACGAGAGCGACTACGAGTGGGAAGCGCATCCCGTCGTGCGGATCGATCTTAGCCAACTCAAAGTCACGACGGCCGAGAAGTTGAAACATGGCCTCAAGAGGTTGTTGGGCCGGATCGCCAAATTACATAGCGTGCAAATAGAAGAAGGAACCTACTACGAACAGTTCTACGATTTGATCTTTGAGCTGGCTCACAGAAGCGGAAAGGGCGTCGTCGTCCTGGTTGATGAATACGACAAGCCGCTGATCGATAATATTGGAGATGTAGACGAAGCGCGCCGCATCCGCGAGGTGCTCAAGGGTTTCTACACTATCCTTAAGGCACAGGATGAACATCTACGCTTTGTCTTTCTCACCGGGGTGAGCAAGTTCAGCAAAGTGGGCGTCTTCTCCGGTCTCAATAACCTGGATGATA
>JBKHCQ010000161.1:0-7819 GCA_046541755.1 Anaerolineales bacterium
GAAGGTCGTTCACAAACCTGGTTCTTCAGGAGTTCGCCGGGTGCAATGATGCTCTCCCCACCCGTAACCTAGTAACGACGTAAAAAAGTCTGTGATCCCCCACACACGCATATCTGCACTGCTTTTAGGGCGGCTTAGGGGGATATCCGGCAAAATCCAAAAGACCCACAAACCTTCGCCCAGCTCCTTAACACTTATCATAACACGCATTTGAGATTATACTGGGGAGTGTGGATTGGGCCAAATGGAACTTCAGGCGGATATTTCGCGTCTATAGGATAGAATGGAGATAGGAACCGACAAAACTCAGTAATGTAAACAAGAATTAAGTATAAGGAGGTCTGACGATGCAGAGGATCAAACAACTAAGTGTAGGGTTACTTATGATCGGGATGTTGCTGGCAGCATGCGGAAAAGCGACGCCGGAGTACGAGGAAGCGGCGGCGCCAACGTCGACGCCGGTCAGTCCGGCGGGTGCGGATGAATCGCCCATCTCGGTGCTGCCGACGCCAGCCCCGCTCTCTCCGGCTGCTCAGGATGCAGCTGAGGCGCTGCAGGAGGAGGTCGCTGAAGAGGTGGAGGTCACACCGGAGGAGTTGGAGGCTATCGCCGCCGAAGAGGTGCAGTGGAGTGACGCGAGTCTCGGCTGCCCGGAGCCGGGGAGGGTCTACGCGCAGGTGATCGTTCCGGGCTGGAAGATTATCTTTCGGGATGCTTCGGGGCAGAGCTACGAGGTGCATACCGATAAGGCACAGGGGCGTTGGGTGATTTGTGATCAGGATCAGAAGGAGAAATCGCCCGCGACGCCAGAGCCGCTCACACCAGGCGAGAGTTCTCCCGCTGTGCAGGCCGCCGTGCGCGCGTTGGGCGAGGATTTGGATGTCAGCCGCCAGGAGATCGATGTCGTCGAGGTCGAGTTTGTGCAGTGGTCCGACTCTTGCTTGGGCTGCGCCGGCCCCGGCGAAAATTGCCTGATGGTCATCACGCCGGGGTATCGCGTGGTGCTGGAGAGCGGCGGGGAACAGTACGAAGTCCACACCAACGAGAGCGGCGATATCACGCGCATCTGTGATGGTGGGCAACCTTCACCGCGCCTTGACAGTAGCCAGACGCCGCGGTTAAATTGGCGCTTGCCCGTTTGAGGAAGGCAGGTATACTTCCCTATATGCCGAAATCTGGAACACGCTCCCGCTCACTTGAGCGGGAGCGTGTTATAATGAGAGACCGGTTGAAGATAAGTCTTACCCTTGCGCAACTTTCGCAAGGATTCCTGAGATAAATTGCGCAGCAAGTTAAAGATCGAACTCCGGGAGGATCTATGCCCATTTACGAGTACTATTGCCCCGCGTGCCACGGGCGCTTTCGCCACCTGGCGCGGGAGATCGATGCGCCGGCGCCGGCCTGTCCCCGCTGCAATCATCCCAATGTGGAGCGGATGGTCACCGCGGCTAATGTCGTCCACAGCGAGACCCATCATCGCAAGGAACTGGAGGCGGCCAAGCCCCAGGTAAATCAGGAGGATCCCGAGGCTATCGCGCGCTTCCTTCAGGAATCGGGGCGCTTGGAGGACGCCGAAGGCGTCTACGACACCCCGGAGTACAAGGAGCTGATCTATCGTCGCGCGCAGGGCGCTACGGATGCGGATCTCTCCGATCTGGTTGAGGGTTTGACGAAGGAGATGCGCGCCTCGGAGGCCACGCAGATGGCCGGCGCGATGCTCTTCTCCAAACAGGTCGAAAATCGTATGGGCGCGGAAGGCCCGCCCGAAGATCACGAGCATGAGCACGAACACAAGCCACGTTCGCCCAAAACGGCGGACGATCTGGGGTGGGGCTAGCCCCAATTTTCTGACCGGGATGGATGTTTTTAGCGTAGATAGTGTTCGCGCAATGAAATTGCGCGTAATAGAGCTACGAGTATGATTACGAGGTGACAACGTATGCAAGATATGGATGGTATGGATGGTATGGATGGAGGCAAAATGAAAAGTCCGTTTCAGCAACATTTGGATGATGCATTGTCCCAGCTGCAAGGGCCGCGACTCATCGTCGTGGGCGGGATTTGGATTGTGGTGATTGGCCTGGCGCTCGCGTGCGCCTTCGGCGCGATTCGATTGCCGGCTGGATCGCGCGACGCCGATCCGACGCCGACGCCCACGCCCACCGTCAGCGCCGATCCCCAAGCAGCGCCTACCAGCACCACGGACACCGACGAGGAAGACGAATTCGTCACGCTCCCCACGCCGACGCCCGATCCCAACACGGCGGAACCAGAATCAGAGATCGACGACAACGGCAACGATGAATCGCCCGATACCGGCGGCTTGCCCCCGCTACCCTGGGGCGATTTTGGCTATGGCATCGCGGCGCACGGCATCAGCATGCCCTACTACACCATGGATCAGGTCAAGAGCCACCTGGGGCTGTCGTGGGTGAAACAACAGGTGCGCTGGGATCACTTCTCGACAGGGCCGGGGAAGATGGACTGGAGCGGCTACGACGCGATGGTCGACGCCGCGCAGGAGAAGGAACTC
This sequence comes from Anaerolineales bacterium, assembly GCA_046541755.1. Classification (GTDB taxonomy): domain Bacteria; phylum Chloroflexota; class Anaerolineae; order B4-G1; family SLSP01; genus JAAAOZ01. The sequence continues at coordinate 2,534 of JBKHCQ010000161.1, forward strand.
AAGGTGATGATGAGCGTCGTCGGCGCGCCGGATTGGTCGCGCACCTACTTCGACGATAATCCGCAGGCCGCCCCGCCCGACGACTTCGCGCTCTACACCGCGTTCTTGGGGGAGATGGTCGACCGCTACCAGGGCCGCATCCACGCCATCGAGGTCTGGAATGAGCAGAACTTAGATCGCGAGTGGGACACGGCGGAGGGCGTCAACGCCGCCCGCTACGTCGAGCTACTGCGCATGTCCTACCAGACCATCAAGAGCCGCGATCCCAACATCATCGTCATCAGCGGCGCGCTCTCGCCCGTCGGCGCCTCGGCCACCGATCCGGCCAATCCCGACCGCGTCATCTACATGGACGATTTCGATTATATGGATCAGATGATCGCGGCCGGCTTCTTGGACTACGCCGATTGTGTCGGCGCGCATCATAACGGCATCAATCTGCCGCCCGATGTCGCGTGGGACGACGGCTACAACGACCCGGATGCCCAGTTCCGGGGGCCGTTCGACAACCCCGACCACTCCTGGTCGTTCAAGAGCACGCTCTGGGGCTACCACGAGAGAATCCAGCAGGCGGGCGAGAACAAACCGCTCTGCATCACCGAGTTTGGATGGGCCAGCGCCGAGGGCTTCGATGGTTACCCGCCCGGCTTCGAGTTCGCGCTGGATAACACGGCGGAAGAGCAGGCCAAATGGGATGTCCAGGCGTTCCAGTTGATGCGCCGTTGGGGCTTTGTGCATCTGGCTTTCTTGTGGAACCTGGACTATTCGTACAAGGGCGGCATCGGGCCGACCGATCCCAACGCGCCGTATAGCATCTTGGACTTCCAAGGGGCGGCGCGCCCGGCCTACGGCGCCATCGGCGAAATGCAGAAGATACCTTAGGTTTTAGATTACACATCATCTGCTATGAAGGCGCCACGAAAATTCTTGGTTGTACTCGCGGTGATAGGGTTGTTGGCGGCAGGATGGGCGATCATTGCCCGTCCCGCCGCTTTTTATCCTGAGCCGTCGCCCACCGCGACCCCCTGGCCGATCCCGCGCCGCGTCGATTCGCCGGACTACGGCGTCAATTTGCACATCTGGTGGGACCCGTGGGCCGCCGTCCGCCGGGAATGGCCTTTGGTGGCGGAGGGGGGATTCACGTGGGTGAAGCAGCGCCTCGCTTGGCAGGATGTGGAGGGCGCCGGCCCCGGCGCTTACGAGTGGGCCGCCGCCGACCGCATCGTGGCGGAGGCTGAGCAGGCCGAGGTCAATCTGATCTTCCGCGTGGATCATCCGCCCGCCTGGGCCGCGCCTGATCCTGATGCCGAAGCTACTGAAGCCTCCCCGCCCGTCGACGTCGCGGCGTTTGGCGACTTCTGTCATACCCTGGCCGAGCGCTTTCGCGGGCGCGTGGCTGGTTATCAAGTCTGGAACGAGCCGAATCTCGCGCGCGAGTGGGGCGGACAGACGCCCGATCCCCTGGGCTACACCCAACTCCTCCGCGCTTGCTACATCGGCGTCAAGCGCGCCGACCCGGAGGCGCTGGTCATCTCGGCGGGGCTTTCGCCCACCGGCTCCGGGCCGCCGCACGCCCTCCCCGACGCGGATTTCCTGCGCGGGATGTATGCGGCGGGCGCAGCGCCGTACTTCGATCTACTGGGCCTCAACGCGCCGGGTTACAAAGCACCGCCGGAGATCGCCCCGGAGGAAGCCGCCGATCCCGCCAACGACTACGGCGGCCATCGCGTCTTCTGCTTCCGCCACGTCGAGAATATGCGCGCCGTCATGATCGAGCACGGCGACGTCCACAAACAGGTCGCCATCCTGGAGTTCGGGTGGCACACCGCCGCCAGCCCCGATCATCCCGACTACGCCTGGTTTGCCGTGACGCCGGAGCAGCAGGCCGCCTACCTCGTCCGCGCCTTCGACTACGCGCGCGAACATTGGTCGCCCTGGATCGGCCCGATGTTCGTGTGGAATCTGCCCGATTCGCACTGGACGCCGGCGGACGAGGAGTTCTGGTGGGCCATCGCCGACCCCTTCTGGTGGGGATTCGACGGCGACTTCGAGAGCTGGGAGGGCGCCGACGTCCGCCCCGCCTTCGAGGCGCTCCAAGAGATGGAAAAATAGTAGGCATTCGGGTGTTTCGTCGCCGAGAATGATTACGCTACTACGCAATACATTATGCCTGACGAAACACCTCCAAATCACTTTCATCCTTAGCTAGTTTAGCTTATACGGAGGTCATTTGATGTTTCACTCGATAGAAGAAGCAACCGCATTTATCCACGAGCGCGACATCGCGATGGTGGATCTCAAATTCTCGGATCTATGGGGGCGTTGGCATCACGTCACCGTGCCCGCGAGTCAATTCAACCACCGGCTGATGGAGAACGGCGTGGGCTTCGACGGCTCCAGCGTGGGCTTCAAGACCGTCAGCGCCGGCGATATGGTGATGGTGCCCGATCTGAGCACCGGCTTCGTCGATCCTTTCTGGGAGTTGCCGACCCTGAGCTTCATCTGCACGACGCTGGAGGCCGATACGCGCAACATCTTCCCCTACGATCCGCGCAACATCGCGCGGCGGGCGGAACGCTACCTGCGCGAGACCGGCATCGCGGATAAGAGCCTCTGGGGGCCGGAGTTCGAGTTCTACGTCTTCGACGGCGTCGCCTACGAAAATCGAATGAACGCCGCCGCTTATCGCGTGGATTCCGTGGAGGCCGATTGGAACAGCCAGGAGATGGGCAGCGGCTACACGATCCCCCGCCACGGCGGCTACCACGCCATCCCGCCCCAGGATCATCTCTACAACCTGCGCAGCAAAATCACCGTCCATCTGGAGCGGATGGGCGTCGAGGTTAAGTATCACCACCACGAGGTCGGCGGCCCCGGCCAGTGCGAGATCGAGACGCCGCTCTTTCCCCTGATGCGCGCCGCCGACGCGGTCTTCATCATCAAGTACGTCACCCGGATGACCGCGTTCGAGTTGGATATGACGGCGACCTTTATGCCCAAGCCGCTCTACGGTGAGGCTGGCTCCGGGATGCACTTCCATCAGCACATTTGGAAGGGCGATGAGAACCTCTTCTACGATGCTGAGGGCTACGGAGCGTTCAGCGATCTGGGACGCTACTACATCGGCGGTCTGCTCAAGCACGGCGCCGCTGTGATGGCCTTCACCAATCCCAGCACCAACTCCTACCGCCGCCTCATCCCCGGCTATGAAGCGCCCATCAGCGCCATCTACTCGCTGGCCAACCGCAGCGCCGCGATCCGCATCCCCAAATATGCCAACCAGCCCCACTCCGCTCGTATGGAGTTCCGTCCCCCCGATGCGACGGCCAACCCTTACCTGGCGATGGCGGCCCAACTGCTCGCCGGCATTGATGGCATCCGCAACCACATCGATCCCACCGAGATGGGCTTCGGCCCCATCGATGAGGACATCTTCAACTGGCCGGCCAAGAAGCGCGCGCAGATCAAAGCGCTGCCCACCTCGCTGGAGGAAGCGATGACGGCTCTAGAGGCGGATCACGACTTCCTGCTGGCCGGCGACGTCTTCAATATGGACCTCATCGAGCGCTGGATCGAGCGCAAGCGCCAGGAGGATCGTCAAGTGCGAGATCGCCCGCATCCCTACGAAATTGAGTTATACTACGATCTGTAGCACATAATACAAAATGAGAGAGTTTTTGTTTGAGGATTGCTATGCAAACAGTGGCTCGTATTGCGTAATTCGTATTGCGTAAAATTTAATTACGAAATACGAATTACGCATATTTTTTAGAGCAATGGACTATCTGACCATCTGACTACCGACTATTTGACCAACAGGAGGTACTTTAAATATGAGCATTCGTTTTGGCACAGACGGCTGGCGAGCCGTGATCAGTGACACCTTTACCTTTGAAAATGTCCGCCTGGTTTCCCAGGCGATTGCCGATTACGTGATTCAGCAGAGCGAGCGTGAGGTGCCGGAAGTCGTCGTCGGCTTCGACACGCGCTTCCTCTCCGACCGCTACGCGCGCGAGGTGGCCCGCGTAATGGCCGGCAACGGCATCATCGCGCACCTCACCCGCGCCGATTCGCCCACGCCCGCCGTCTCCTACGCGGTGTTTAGCAAGGGCGCGGAGGCCGGCGTGATGATCACGGCCAGCCACAATCCCCCGCGCTACAACGGCATCAAACTCAAGGCCGCGTTCGGCGGCGCGGCGCTGCCCCGACAATCCCACCAGGTCGAGGCGCTGCTGGATCGCAATCAGCGCGAGGCGCGAGGCCCCAACCTGATGGCTTACGAGCAGGCGCTCCAGCAAGATCTGATCCATCGTTTTGATCCGGCCTGGGCCTATTACCAACACCTCTCCGGCCTGATCAACTTGGACATCATCTCCGTCGGCGAACTGCGCGTTGTCGCCGACGGGATGTATGGTTCCGGGCGCGGCGCGTTCCGCGATCTGCTGAGCCGCACCCGCTGTCGCCTGCATCAGATCCGCTGCGAGATGAATCCCGGCTTCGGCGGCATCCACCCGGAGCCGATGGGCCACTATCTCCAGGCGCTCAACGCCGCGATCCAGACCTATCACGCCGATGTGGGGCTGGCGACGGACGGCGACGCTGACCGCATCGGGGCGATAGACGCGCAGGGTAACTTCGTCGATCCGCACCACATCTTCGCGCTGACGCTGCGCTATCTGGTGGAGGAGCGCGGCTGGAGCGGCGCGGTGGTCAAGACGGTCTCCACCAGCCGCATGGTCGACCGGCTGGCGAAGCGCTATGATTTGCCGCTCTACGAGACGCCCGTGGGCTTCAACCACATCGCCGATTACATCCTCAACGATGATGTCCTCATCGGCGGCGAGGAATCGGGTGGATTTTCCATCAAGGGGCACATCCCGGAGGGTGATGGGATTTTGATGGGGATGTTGCTGCTGGAGATTATGTCCGCCGCGAAGACGCCCTTACATGAACTGGTCGCGGAAATTCAGGAGCTGGTCGGGCCGACCCGCTATGCGCGCGTCGATATTCCGCTCAAGCAGCCGGTGCCCAAGCCGGAGATGGTGAAGCGTCTCACTGAAAACGCGCCCTCGACGCTGGCCGGGGAGGCCGTCGTCGAGTTGGGCGTCAAGGACGGTGTGAAGTACCTGCTGGCCGATGATTCCTGGCTGCTGATCCGCCCCTCCGGCACCGAGCCGGTGCTTCGCGTCTACGCCGAGGGCCGCGACATCGACGAAGTCGAGGCGTTGCTGGTCTATGGCCAAGAGGTCAGCGAATTGTAGATCAACCACAACCCTTGCGAAGGTT
>JBKHCQ010000162.1:0-7742 GCA_046541755.1 Anaerolineales bacterium
GAGACGCAGGAGATCGCCATCGAGAACGCCGAGGTAATCATCGCGGGTGGGCGCGGGATGAAGCGCGAGGAGAACTTCGCGCTGCTGGAGGAGGTCGCCGCCGAGTTGGGCGGCAGCGTGGGCGCCTCGCGCGCGGCAGTGGATCGCGGCTGGCAGCCCTATCCGCGCCAAATCGGCCTGAGCGGGAAGACCGTCTCACCGCGCCTCTACATCGCCTGCGGCATCTCCGGCGCGATCCAGCACCTGGCCGGGATGCAGACCTCGGAGACCATCGTGGCCATCAACAGCGACCCGAACGCGCCCATCTTCCAGGTGGCGGATTTCGGCATCGTGGGCGATCTCTTCACCGTCCTGCCTGCGATCGTCTCGGAACTCAAAGCGCGTCTAGACGCGGATCAGGAGGAGTTCTCATGAGCCTTCGATTCGCCAATGGTAACGAAAACCGCAAGGAATGTAGGTCGGAATGGTATGCCAACCTGGCAGATTGCCAATCCGCCCTACGCCTATTTTCAGGGGAGGTAGCATGACAACCTATCAAAAAGTGACGCCGGAGATCGTCGCGCAACTTGAGGAGATCGTCGGCGAGCGCCACGTCATTTACGACGACCCGGAGAAGATGGAGGCCTACGCGCACGACGAGGTGGCCGACCCGCGCTTCGCGCAGCTTCCGGAGGTGGTCGTCAAGCCCGCGAGCGCCGAGGAGATCGCGGCGATGATGCGGCTGGCGAATCGGGAGCTGATCCCCGTGACGCCGCGCGGTGCCGGATCGGGCCTTTCGGGCGGGGCGGTGCCGGAGCAGGGCGGGATTCTGCTCTCCGTCGAGCGGATGAACCGCATTCTGGAGATCGACCGCGAGAATCTGGTGGTGGTTGTCGAGCCGGGCGTGGTGACCAACGACATCAACGCGGCGATCAAGGACGACGGCCTCTTCTACGCGGGCTATCCGATGAGCGTGGAGACCTGCTTCGTCGGCGGCAACGTGGCCGAAAACGCGGGCGGCGGCAAGGCCGTCAAGTACGGCGTGACGGGCCGCTACGTGATGGGGCTGGAGGTCGTGCTGCCATCGGGCGAGATCGTCGAGTTGGGCGGCAAGCGGGTCAAGGACGTCACCGGCTACGACCTGATTCACCTGATGGTCGGCTCGGAGGGGACGTTGGGCATCTTCACCAAAATCATCCTCAAGCTGCTGCCCCTGCCCACGGCCCAGGTCGATCTGCTGGCGCTCTTCCCCGATGTGCCCGCCGCCATCGCGATGGTGCCCCAGATTATGACCAACGGGCGGATCATTCCCACGGCCATCGAGTTTATGGATCAGCTTTCGGTGCAGACGACGTGCCGCTATTTGAATGAGGAACTGCCCTACGAGGAGGCCGGCGCGATGCTCCTCATCGAGGTGGATGGCAGCAACGCGGCGCAGGTCGAGCAGGAGTACGAGACTATCGGCGAGCTGTGCCTGGCTAACGGCGCCATCGAGGTTTATGTGGCGGATAATCACACCACGCAGGAGCGCGTCTGGGCCGTGCGCCGCAACATCGCGGAGGCGTTCAAGGTCTACAGCCCGGTGCAGAGCCTGGAGGACATCGTCGTGCCCTTTGCCCAAATCCCCGATCTGATCCCCGAACTGGCGCGGCTCTCCGAGAAATACAACGTGACCATCCCCTGCTACGGCCACGCGGGCGACGGCAACCTGCACGCCACCGTCGTCAAGCATCCCGACACGCCGATGGCTGCGTGGACGGAACTGGAGCATGCCGTCCTGATGGACCTCTACCAGGTGGTGGCCGATTTGGGCGGCACGATCAGCGGCGAGCACGGCATCGGCTCCAAACGGCGCGAATTTATGCCGCTGATTATGGACGAGACGCTGATCACATTGCAACAGCGCATCAAAACCGCCTTCGATCCCAACGACATCCTCAATCCGGGCAAGATTTTCCCACAGTAGCTTGTAGCGTAGAGGGGGACTTTGATGAAGTATGAGGGCTATTCGATTCGCTATCCGCGCCGCCGGGTGATCCGGGGCGCGCTTCGTGGTGGGGTGCGGCTGCTCCTGCGGCTCCTGGCGCGCGTCAAGATCGCCGGCGAGGAGCATTTACCCAGAGGCGGGCCGCTCATCGTCGTCGGGAACCACGCCGCGATCCTCGAAGCGCCGCTGATGATGGCCGTCACGCCGTGGCAGATTGAGGGGCTGCTGGGGATGGATGTGCCGCACGAGGCGATATCCCAGGTGACGATGGGCCTTTACGGCTACATTTCGATTCAGCGTGGGGCCGTGGATCGGCGCGGGCTGACCCAGGCGTTGGATGTGCTCGCGCAGGGCGGCGTCGTGGGCCTATATCCAGAGGGCGGCATCTGGCAGCAGGGCGTTCCGCGCGCCAAACGCGGCGTCGCGTGGCTGAGCTATCACGCGCAAGCGCCCGTCCTGCCGATGACTTTCGTCGGGACGGAGGGCGCGCTGGAGGATGCGCTGCGCTTCCGCCGCCCGGAATTGACTATTACCATCGGGAAGCTGATCCCGCCCGCGCAGGCGTCGGTTGGCCAGCACCAGCGGGCGGCGCTGCAAGCCTACGCGGATCATGTCCTGGCGGCGGTCTATGACCTCCTGCCCGAGGAGAAGCGGCAGCGCGCGCTCTTGCATCAAGATGAGACCTTTGAGTTGCACATCGAGATGTACGACAAGCGGGATAAGAAATACTTCTCGGAGACGCGATCCCTGCCTCACGGGCCGGCGGTGGCGAAGTTCCTGCACAGCCCGCGCATCCTCAAGATCTTTCGGCGCAATCTCCACTTCCCCGTCGAGCCGCTGGAGCGATTACACGAGGCGCGCGATCCGGCAGCGATGGCCGAGGCCGCGCGCTCGATTTTACGCTATCTGCGGGAGGTCAATCCGCACTTCTTGACCTATCGCCTGGGATTCGAGGATGGCCTCGCGACAGAAAGGGGCTTGGCGGAACTGTTGGAATCACTGCAATGGGCCGCCGATTTCAAATTGGCGGTTCACATCCAGCCGATCTGGCGTCATTATGATCCCGAATCCGGCGAGATGGTCACACAAATCGAGCAAGGGCGTTTTGAGCATTGGATGTGATGGGCGCCGATATTAGCGCAAAAACAACAGCCCCGGTGAATGCCGGGGCTGTCGGCTTGTAGGCTATAGGTGCAATGCACTTTCGTTATCTATAGATTAAATGCGTTGCACCTTGATGTTGTTTCTCTATTCCGGCGGCTGTCGCTATTGCTTAGGCTGCAACGCAGCGACCGGGCAGCGGCTGATGCAGAGGCCGCATCGCGCGCACTTTTCGGCGCGGAGGTGGATTTTCTTGTCCTCCAGGTAGAGCGCGTCGTAGACGCAACTGGTCACGCATTTCCCGCAGCCGATGCACCGCTCGACCAGCAGGGTAGGGGGCTGCGTCATCTGGGGGATGGCGTGCTTGAGCGTCAGGCCCTGGATTTCGGCGATGCTGGCGTAGTCGTGCTTATCGAGCCATTTTTCCAATTGGCGCGCGATCTTCCCGTAAATGGCGGGGCCGTGGGTGATGGCGGCGGTGCAGACCTGGACGGCGGTCGCGCCGGCCATCAGATACTCCACCACATCGGCGCCGCTGGTGATGCCGCCCACGCCGATGACGGGAATCTCCACCGCGCGCGCGATGTCGTAGACCATGCGCAGCGCAATCGGCTTGATCGCCGGGCCGGACATCCAGCCGTAGCCCTTGCCGCCCATCCACGGGCGACCGCCATGCTCGATATCGACGCCGAAGGCCGGGCCGAAGGAGTTGGTCGCGACGATGGCGTCCGCGCCGGCTTCTTGCGCGGCCATCGCAGCTTGTTGTGGATCGCGGAAGGGACTCATCTTGACCATCACGGGTACGTTGGCGCCCGCTTTGGCCGCGCGCACGGCGTCCTGCATCGGCTGGGGATCGTCGGCGATGTAGTGGGTGCTGAGTTCGAGGGCGGCGGCGAACGGCGCGACTTTGGGCGCCAACTCCGCGATCTCATCGGCGGTGTAGCCCAGCCCGATGATCATCGGCAGGCCGGCCTCCTGAGCGATGGCGTACTCGTGATCCAGCCACTGCTCCGGCGGCAGTTCCGACCATAGCTCCGTGTTGAGGAAATAGGTCTTGAAATCGGCCATATTGGGCGTGGGCACATCGGCGGCCTGCACCGAGATCGTCTTGGTGACCAGCGCCGAAGCGCCGCCCTCGGCGCAGGCCAACAGCGCCGCGCCATCCCGCACCGGCGGCCCGGCGCCCGGCATAATGGGATGCGCGAGTTCGAGATCGAATAGTTTGGTGGTCAGATCGGCCATAGTTTCCTCTGAGGTTGGTTCTTGTGGCCCCAGGGCCTTATGGGCCGAGGGGAATGGACGGAATCACATTTGCGCGGGGCGCTTGTAAGCTGCCAGATGATGATCCAATGACCAGATAAAAACATGCCGTGCTCGGTGTAGTCGGCATTGACGGTCATATTCCTCAATGATCGAGAGATCGCCCAGGCCTATCCCCTGCATCGCGTAATCTGGGAATTTGCTGAGGTAGTGCTGCAAGTTCTGTGGGTCTAACAGGGGATGGGGAACGGTCCACGGCGGTGGGCTGCCTAAATCGCCCAAAGCGGGTTGGACTAGCTCGACGAAGCGGGTGGCTGTGATACGCCGTTGTCTGCCATCCGAAATATGCGCGATATGGTTGCCGGTTTCCAAAATGGTCGCAATTGGTAAGAGCAATGTCACGTTACTTCGGATGTGATCTTCGAGCTTGGCGAGGACTGCTTCCCGGTGTTGATTGCGACCGGGCACTGGTACGATTTCACAGAAGATGGACGTATCGACCAGGCCGATACTCATGGGAGGATGCTCGTTTCTGGCTTGATATGCTTGATACTTTGCAGCCACGCCAGCGCTTGTTCGGTTTTCTCTTGAGGAAGAGGGCGATCACGTTTTAGATAACGCTCCAGGATGCCGCGTTGAATTAAGCGCCCGACGGTGCCTTGCGCGATAAGCTCTGGATAATCCGCCAGATCCTCCAAGCGGATCAAACGGCTGTCCCCTTCCTGGGGATCGCGATAGCAGTAGACGACGTCAGGGATAGCTGCTATCGACAGCGCATCCATCAAAGCTGGGCTGTGAGTGGTCAGTAACACATGCAGATTACGGCGCTCGGCGGCTTGTTGGATGTTGTCGAGGAGCGTCTCGGCGCGACTGGGATGGACGCCATTGTCGATCTCTTCGATGATGACCAGCGAGCCGTGTGGGGCCGACAAAACCGCCGCAGCCACCGCCAGGACTCGTAATGTGCCATCGGAAAGCAAAGCGGCTTCGCGCCACTGGGTGTTTTCTCCGAAGGATTCCTCTAATTGTACCATCACTTCGCGGCGCGGCGTTTCCAAGAAATCGATATCGCGAATGTCCTGTTCCGGCAGGGCCTGCACAAAATCTAAAATGCGGTGTTTCTGTTGTTTTTCTCGACACAGGTCAAATAGTACACTGGAGATATTGGCGCCATCGCTTTTTAAATCTGTATCTTTGACAAAACTATAGCCCCGCATCTGCTGAGGAATAGGATCTAAGAACAGCATCTGTTCCAACGTTCGCCGAAAGGATTGGGTACACTGGGGAAGTCTTTCCTGGGCGGCGGGGGTGGTGAATCGAGCCGGTGTGGTGAGTTGGGTAAAGATGGCCTGGCGATTGTCACAACTGATCTGAGGCTTGATGCCGCCTCGGGTGAAATTGTTGTAGGCAATTTTTAATTGATGGCTGTAGTCTTCGGCAACGTGTTCAACTTGATAAAGTGGGAAGTTCGATCCTTCGTAAGACATATACTCATCCGTTACAATCAATTCTTGCTTTGCGCGCTTGATCGTGATGCGAAATGTCTCATAAAGCGCATCAGAGGTTTCGGAGATTGGCAGATCTCCTGATCTGTGAAATGTACACCCCAGGCTGAATTCTGCCCTTTCACTGTAGGTCAGATCGTCAATCGTTCCCCGAAGCGCCCCCTCGCGTTGCAATGTCTCGAAGACGTCTTTTAGATATTGACCGCGAGTTATTCGGGAGAGCATTTGCAGCGCCTCTAGGACATTGCTTTTGCCAGAAGCGTTGGCCCCGATCAGTAGGGTTAGGGAGGCCAGAGGTAGCGTGGCCTCCCTGTAGCTTCTGAAATTTTGGAGATAGAATGTGGTGAGCATATATCCCTCTCGTTTCGTTAGAATTTATAATTTAAATTGCATATCCAGATCAATGAGCTTTTTATCTCTGGCACACGTGTTGGATAGTACGGATTAGTTCAGCACAGCTGACTTGCTTAGGAACGTAACCGTCGGCCCCGGCGTTCATCGCTTCGGAGCGTATTTTTTCCTCGGTGTAGGAGGTGAGCATAATAACATGGATATCCGGCCATGTCTCTTTGATCTCTTTGCATGCTTCGATGCCATCTTTCCCTGGCATATGAATATCCATTAGCACCACATCGGGCTGATGGATGCGGATCATCTTCATCGCTTCTTGCGCAGAGGCGGCTTCTCCTATGACGTCAAAACCCTCTTGCTCTGCCAGCAGAGCGCTCAAGCCTAAGCGCACAACTATGTGATCATCAACAGTCAAAATGCTATATGCCATACTCATTAACATCTCAATTTAATTTTATTCTGTTTGCCCTTCCAAAAGGCACGGAGGCTTTTTGGAAGGGCAGTTAAGAGAATCCTTATTGCGTCGCGAAGGTGTCGATCATCAACTTGGGGTCGCCTAGGGGGTAGAGGATGGGGCAGGTGGCGCCGCGCTTGATGTATTCCTTCACTTTGGCGATGACCTCGTCGGGCGTGCCGGTGGCCGTGATGCGCAGCACCAGATCATCGGGCACGTGGATCATCGCCTTTTCGATCTGTTCCTTGGTGGCGGGCCAGCCCAGGGTAGATTGAATCTTCTTCACGGTGGATTTTTCGACGCCGCTGGCTTTGGCGATGTGGGGCTGCTGCGCCAGGTACTGGGTGAGCAGCATTTTCGCGCCCCGGATGGCCTCGTCGCGATCGTCGTGGACGGAGCAGACGATGAGCTGCGGGCGGTCGATGTCGTCGAGCGTGCGTCCGGCCGCGCGCGCGCCCTTCTCCAATTGCTCCATCGCTATATCGTTGTACGCCGGCGGGACGCAGTAGTTGAGTACCGCGCCGTCGGCGATCTCGCCCGTCAGCGCCATCATCTTGGGGCCGGTCGCGCCGATCATAATCTCGACGTTGCGCGGCTCTTTGCGCCCGTGGACGACATCTAACTCGACGCCGTCGACATGGTGGAATTCGCCGTGAAAAGTGACGTTCTCCAGGTTGAGCAGCCGACGCAGCACCTCGACGGTCTCGCGCATTGCGGTGAGCGGCTTGCGGCGGTCGATGCCGACATTCTTCGCCAGCGGGTCCCACCACGCGCCGATGCCGCAGATGATGCGGTCGGGCGCGAGATCATCCAGCGTGAGGAAGGTCGCGGCCAGCAGGCCGATGTTGCGCGTCCAGTTGTTGATGACGCCGGAGCCGACCTTGATCTTCTTGGTCACGGCGGCGTAGGCGGACATTGGGACGATGGCGTCGCGCACCAGGCGGCTTTCGGCCTGCCAGACCGCCTCGAAGCCGCGTTCCTCGGCGTACTGCGCGTAGTCCATTCCGTCACGAATAGGATGGGCATCCTGCAAATACAAGGCAACGCGTGGAATTTCGTTCTGTGGCATGGTCTACTCCTTTGAGGTTTCTTGTGATAGATATAG
>JBKHCQ010000163.1:0-7729 GCA_046541755.1 Anaerolineales bacterium
AAACCATAACAATATCCCAAATTTTACCGATTTCTACCTAAATTTTTGGGATTTCCCTATTGCAATAGTTGGGAAATTACGATATAATGTGGTTGGCTGTGGGGAGGAGTGGGGTAAAGTGGGGAAGCATCCCTCTTTTTGTGGGGAAAGACCTAAGGCCGAATGGATTTTTTCGCTTAGGGGAGACGAGTACTTATGTTTTTAGGACAGTATGCCTACACAATCGATAGCAAAGGGCGCGTGACCATCCCGGCGCGTTTCCGCGAGGAGCTGGAAGAGATCGTAGTCGTGACGCGGGGATTGGATCGCTGCTTGGCTATTTACCCCCTCGATGTGTGGGAGAGCATTGCGCAGAAGGTGACGGCGCTACCCATCACAGATCCGCGCGGGCGCACGCTGCGACGGATCTTTTTCGCGGATGCGGCGCAAGTTGAGCCGGATCGGCAGGGGCGTGTGCTGTTGCCGGAGCGTCTGCGCAGCTATGCCGGCCTCGCGCCGACGGAGGAAGCCGTTATCGTCGGGTTGGATCGCTTTATGGAGGTCTGGAGCCCTGAGCGCTGGGAACGAGAGAACATCAGTCAACTTGAAGTCATGGAAGAGGACCCGGCGTTATGGGAGGATCTACAGATCTAGCCTCACACGAGGCCGATACTCAGCAGCATATCCCCGTGCTGCTGGACGAAGTCATCACGCACCTGGCCGTTGTATCGGGCGGCGCGTATTTGGATGCGACCGTCGGAGGCGGCGGGCACGCCGCGGCGATTCTCAAAGCCTCCGCGCCGGATGGGCGATTGCTGGGCTTGGATCGCGATCCGGAGGCCGTAGCCCGCGCTCGCGCGCGATTGCAGCCGTTTGGTGAGCGCGCGCGTGTGCGTCATGCGCCGTACACCCGCTTGCGTTCGCTGGCGGAAGTGGAAGGGATGCTGCCTTTGGATGGCATCCTCTTCGATTTGGGCTTCTCTTCGTGGCAGATCGATGACTCGACGCGCGGATTCTCCTTTCGTTTCGCCGCGCCGTTGGATATGCGCTACGATCCCGAAAGCGCCGCGCCGCCGGCGGCCGAGTTGGTGAACACGCTGCCCCGCTCGGAATTGGCGGATGTGATCTACGAGTACGGCGAGGAGGGGCGCAGCCGTCAAATCGCGCGCGCGATTGTGGTCGCCCGTCCGATCCGCGACACGCAGCATTTGGCGGAAGTCGTCGCGGCGGCGGTAGGGCAGGGCGCCCATCAGCGCGGCATCCATCCGGCGACGAGGACCTTTCAAGCGCTGCGCATCGCCGTCAACCGGGAGCTAGAACTTTTGGAGGCGGCGCTGCCGGAGGCGGTGGCGGCGTTGCGACCTGGCGGGCGCTTGGCGGTGATCTCCTTCCATTCATTAGAGGATCGCATCGTGAAGCATTTCTTCAAGCAGGAGGCGAGCGCGTGCATTTGCCCGCCGGAGATCCCCATCTGCGTCTGCGATCACGAAGCGAGCCTGCGGGTGCTCACATCCAAGCCCATCCGCCCCACCGAGGAGGAAATCGCCGCGAACCCGCGCAGTCGCAGCGCGAAGTTGCGGGTCGTAGAGCGGATTTGAGACTCACGATGAGCGCAGTTCAGTTTTATCTGCTCAATCTGCTCAATCTGCTGACTACCAGACTAAAGACTATTTGACTAACCGACTACTTTCGGAGGTGCCCTGATGAGTGTGATCTGGCAACAACAAACGCACGGTGTCCCCCGCCGGCGCAGCAAGATAAACCGCTCGGTCGCCCAACTTTTCTTGCTCATTTTGCTGTTGGCCGCGCTGTTCGCCGCTCTCTACCTGTGGCTGATGGCCTCCAAAGTCCAACTCTCGCGCCAGGTGTGGGCGATGGAAAATGAGTTGGTGGCGCTGGAGCGCGAAAATCGCTTGCTCCACGCGGAGATCGCGGAGACCGGCTCGATTCCAAGATTGCAGGAGCGCTCCGTCGCGCTCGGCTATCAGCCGGCGGGCGCGGTTGACTATCTCTACATCGGAGCGCCTTAAAATGTTACGCGGCCCAGAAGCTAGATTGCGTTTAATCGTCGCTTTGTTGATCGCGGCCCTGACCCCGGTGTTAGGGCAGTTGGTGCGCCTGCAAGTGCTGGAGCATCAACACCATCGTGATCAGGTGGAGCGTTTGGTGCGCCGGAATTACACGCTCCCCGATCCGCCGTGGGGCGCGATCTTGGATTGTCACGGCAATCTGCTGGTGGGCAGTGTGCCCATCTACGATGTGGGGGTGGAGGTGAATCTAGTCACAGACACCGTCAAGGCCGCGCAGGAATTGGCCCCCATCTTGGGACACTCCGTCGAGGCCTTGACCGCCGCCTTGACGCTGCCGCCGGATACCGAGGAGCTGGTGTGGCGCCCGCTGGCGAATGATATTTCGGCTCAGCAGGCGGAGGCGTTGTTGGCGCGCAATTGGCGCTGGCTCACACTCACGCCGGAGTGGAAACGCTCCTATCCCGAGGGTGGGTTGGCCGCCCACACCCTGGGATTTGTCAATCGGGAAGGGATGGGGTATGGTGTACAGGCGGGGCAGGTGCGCTTTTTGCAGGGTGAATCTGTGAAGCGCTTTGGCGCCGTCAATGGTGATACCAGCCCGATGCCCTATGAGCTTTTGGGGGATGGGATGATCCCCTATCCGGGCACGGATTTGCGCTTGACGCTGGATCGCACAATCCAGGCCTATATTGAAGGCGCGTTGGATCGCGCGCTGACGGAGTATCAGGCCGAAGGGGGGACGATCTTGGTGATGGATCCCCGCACCGGCGCGCTCATCGCTCTGGCCAGCCGTCCGACCTATGAGCCGGCCCGCTACGCCGATTACGCCGCCGAGGGCCAGGATCAACTCTTCCAGGATCCGGCGATCAGCTTGGCCTATGAGCCAGGTTCCGTTTTCAAGATCGTGACGGCGGCGGCCGCGTTAGATTCGGGCCAGGTGGATTTGAATTGGTCGTATCATGACGCCGGCCAGATAGAATACGGCGGCGTTAAGATTCGCAACTCGAACGGCGCGGCGTATGCCCAGCAGGATTTGGAGGGGGTCTTGGCGCACTCGTTGAACGTGGGCGCGGCGATGCTTTCCACGCGCGTGATGGGCGCGGAGGATTTCTACGCCTATGTGCGCGCCTTCGGCTTTGGGCGTCCCACCGGCGTCGAGGTGACGGGCGAGGCGAAGGGCACCGTTCATCTGCCCACAGATTGGGATTGGGCCGATAGCTATTTGGCGACTAACTCATTTGGGCAGGGCATCGCGGTGACGCCGTTGCAGATGGCGACGGCGGTCGCGGCGGTGGCAAACGACGGCGTGATGATGCAACCGCATTTGATCGCGGAGCGCATCTACGCGGACGGGCGGCAGGTGGAGATCCCCCCGCGCCCGTTGGGCGAGCCGATGTCGGCGTCCTCCGCGCGACAATTGACGGAATTGTTAGCGCGGGCCGTCGAGCGGGAGATGACGGCGGCCCTGGTGCCCGGCTATCGCATCGCCGGGAAGTCGGGCACGGCGCAGATTCCCACCAGCGGCGGTTATGATCGGGAGGATGTGATCACCAGTTTTGTGGGCTATGGGCCGGTGTCTGATCCCCAGGTATTGATTTTGGTCAAATTGGATCGTCCAGGTGTGGCGCCCGCGCTCCGCTGGGGCACGCAGACGGCGGCGCCGGTCTTCAGCGAGGTGGCGGCGCGCGTTTTTGTATTGTTGGATATTCCGCCGGCAGAGTTGCAGGCGACGACAAATTGAGGTGTGATGAGTAAAAAATTGACGTTAGGAGATTTAATCGCGGGGATGGGAGGAGGACATCCCCCCGGTTTAGAGATCCCCATCTCGGTGGTGGTGGATTCTCGTAAAGCCGTGGCGGGCGCGGTTTTCTTCGCCTTCGAGGGCGAGAACGTGGATGGCCACGACTTCGTGGCCGACGCCTTCGAGCGCGGCGCGGTCGCCGCCGTCGTCTCGCGTGAGGTCGAGACCGACGCGCCGGAGATTGATCTGGAGAACGGCCCGCCTTTCGCGACGATGCCATCGACGCCGTTGGTCATTCGTGTGCCCAAGGTGTTGACGGCCCTGCAGGACGCGGCGCGCTTCTGGCGGCGACAACTTTCGCCCCGCGTGATCGGCATCACCGGCAGCGTGGGCAAAACGACGACGAAGGAGGTGCTCTCCAGCGTGCTATCGCAACGTTATCGCGTGCTGCGGAGCGCCAGTTCGTACAATAATGAGATTGGGGTGCCGCTGACGCTGCTCTGTCTCACGGATGAGCACGAGCGCCTGGTTTTGGAGATGGGGATGTACGTGCGCGGCGATATCGACTTCTTGGCCGGGATGGCCCAGCCGCACGTCGGGATCATCACCAATGTGGCGCCCGTCCACGCGGAGCGCGCGGGCAGCATCGAGAACATCGCGCTCGGCAAGCGGGAGTTGGTCGAGGCGCTGCCGCCTGCCCCGGAGGGTGTAGCGATCCTCAACTATGATGATACCCGCGTGCGGGCGATGGCCGAGCACACAGCGGCGCGCGTCTTCTTCTACGGCTTCACCTCGGAGGCCGATCTCTGGGCGGATGAGGTCGAGAGCCTGGGATTGGACGGCATCCGCCTGCGCCTGCACTACAGAGGCGATCAGCTCTACGTCCGAGCGCCGCTCTTGGGCCGTCACAGCGCGCACACGGTGCTCCGCGCGACCGCCGGCGGGCTGGTCGAGGGGTTGACGTGGCAGGAGATCATCCAGGGGCTGCGTTCGCCGGGCGCGCAATTGCGCCTGGTCACCGTGGAGGGGCCGAATGACTCGTTGATTTTGGACGATACTTACAACGCCAGTCCGCCTTCGACGTTGGCCGCATTAAATCTGTTGCGCGATTTGGGGGCGAACGGAGAAAGCTCCTCGCAGACCGAGCGCCGGAAGATCGCCGTGTTGGGCGATATGCTCGAGTTGGGCGATTACGAGGAGGCCGGCCATCTCAAGGTGGGATGCCGGGCCGCCAGCGTCGTGACGGAGTTGGTGGCGGTGGGGGAGCAGGCGCGCGTCGTTGCACGCGGCGCGGAGCTGTGCGGCTTGGCGCGCTCGCGCATTCACGTCGCGCCGGATAGCGCCGCCGCCGTCGAGGTGCTGTGCGAGATTTTGAGGGCCGGCGACATCATTTTGGTCAAAGGATCGCGGGCGATGCACATGGAGCAGATCGTCGCGAAGCTGAGTGAGGAGGATGCGTGGCATTCGCATTGATCCTGGCCGGTCTGTCCTTTTTTATGGTCGTCTTTTGGGGCCAGCCCTATATCAGCCTCTTGCGCCGCTGGGGCATCGGCAAGCGGATTCGCATCGATGGCCCAGACGGTCACTTCACCAAGATGGGTACGCCCACGATGGGCGGCGTGCTGATCACGATTCCTGTCCTGTTGATCACGGTCGCGCTGAATGTTTACAACTTGATGGGGCAGACGGTCATCGGGCAGTCGATTTTGGTGCCGTTGGGCGTGATGTTGGCCTACGCGATTTTAGGCGCTTTGGATGATTGGGCGGGCGTGCGCGGCGTGCGACGCGGCGAGGGCTTCACCGCGCGCTTCAAGATGGAAATTGAGTTGGTCTTCACCTTCCTGGTCGCGCTGGTGCTGTACTATGGCCTCGATCTGCGCAGCGTGGCGTTGCCCGGCGTCCCGGCGAAGATTGATATTGGACTCTTCTACATTCCCGTCGCGATGTTCGTGATTATCGGCTCGGCCAACGCCTCCAATTTGACGGATGGCCTGGACGGGCTGGCCGGCATCATCATGGCGACAGCGTTTGCCATCTACGGCGTCGTGGCCCATCTGCAGGGGCAGGTTTATTTGGTGCGATTCTGTTTCACCGTGGTGGGCGCGTCCTTCGCCTTCCTGTGGTACAACGCCCATCCCGCCGAACTCTTTATGGGCGATACCGGCTCGCTTGCCCTGGGCGCGACCTTGGGCGTGGTCGCGCTGATGTCGGGGCAGTGGCTGGTGCTGCCCGTCGTGTTGCTGGTCCCGGTTGCGGAGACACTGTCCGTTATCATTCAAGTGAGCTACTTCAAGCTCACCAGGCGCTGGCAGGGCGAGGGGCGGCGCGTCTTTAAGATGGCCCCGCTACATCATCACTTCGAGATGCTGGGCTGGTCCGAGACGCAGGTCGTGCAACGTCTGTGGCTGGTGGAGATTTTGGCCGCTATGGCCGGAATGGCCCTGGCGTTGATTTAATTTTATCCTTGCGAAGGTTGGCGTGAAGCTTGTCATAGAAACAAGCTATTCGGGCCACAAGTTACACCGGATAGATAGGTGTTGATAACCTTCGCAAGGTTGCCTAGATAGGAGCGAAATAATCGTATGGCTGATGTACCTTCCTCGGTGGTGATTTTGGGCTTGGCGCGACAGGGCGCGGCGCTGGCGCGCTTCTTCGCCGCGCGCGGCGCTGAGGTGACCATCTCCGATATTCGCCCCGCCGACAAATTAGAGGCCGCGATGGCCGCGTTAGAAGAGGAGGGGTTGTCCCTTCGCTATGTGCTGGGCGAGCATCCGCCAGAGTTGCTGGACGATTGCGATCTGCTCTGCTTGAGCGGCGGCATTCCCTTAGATTTGCCCATCGTCGCGGCGGCGCGCGCGCGCGGCATCTCCCTGAGCAACGACGCGCAGGAGTTCGTGGCGCGCTGCCCGGCGCCCATCGTGGGCATCACCGGCTCGGCGGGGAAGACGACCACCACTACGCTGGTGGGCAAGATGCTGGAGGCGGAGGGCTTCACCACCTGGGTCGGCGGGAACATCGGCAATCCGCTGCTCAACGAACTGCTGAATATTGATCCCGACGACCGCGTCGTGATGGAGCTTTCGAGCTTCCAGTTGGATTTGATGAGTGTCAGCCCGGAGGTGGCCGGCGTGTTGAACATCACGCCCAATCACCTGGATCGCCACAAGACGATGGCGGCCTACGTCGCGGCGAAGCGCAACATCGTCGCCCATCAGGGGCCGGAGGACGTGGCCGTGCTGGGCTACGACGAGCCGAACGCGCGCGCGCTGGCCGCATCGACGCCGGCGGCGGTGCGCTACTTCAGCGGCGCGGATGTGGCAGAAGCGGATGTCTTCCTGCGTGATGATACGCTGATGCTCCGGCGCTCAGAAGGCGCTGATCTGGTCGAAGTCTGCGCGCGAGAATCGATCCAACTTCGCGGCTCCCACAACGTGCTCAACGTCCTGGCCGCGATTGCGCTGGCGGACGCGGTGGGCGCATCCGTGGGCGCGATGCGCGAGGCCATCGGCGCGTTCACGGGCGTGGCCCATCGCCTGGAGGTCGTGCGGCGCTGGTGCGACGCCCTGTGGGTGAACGATTCCATCGCCACAGCGCCAGAGCGCGTGATCGCCGCGCTGGACGCCTTCGACGAGCCGATCATCCTGCTGGCCGGGGGCCGCGACAAGGACCTCGAATGGGAGGCGTTGGCGCGGCGCATCGTCGAGCGCGTGCGCATCTTGATTACGTTTGGCGAGGTCGGGCCGTTGATCCGCGAGCACGTGTTGCGCGCCTGGGTGCAGGCGCAGCAAGAAGGCGTGCCCGTCACGTTGATGGAAAGCGTGCCTGTCGGGCCGCTCTTGGCGGCGGTGCAGGCGGCGACCGCCCGCGCGCGCCCTGGCGAGGTCGTGCTGCTTTCGCCCGGCGGCACTAGCTTTGATGCGTTCACGGACTTCGCCGAGCGCGGGGAGTATTTCCGCGCGCTGGTGGAAGATTTCCGATA
>JBKHCQ010000164.1:0-7704 GCA_046541755.1 Anaerolineales bacterium
AGCAGATGGAGCAGATGGAGCAGATGGAGCAGATGGAGCAGATGGAGCAGATGGATAATCAGATAGTCTAATTGACACAGAGTTGCCGGGGATTTTCTCAAAGATCCGCAGAGAAATATCTTCTTTCTGTACTCTTTGTGTTTTCTTTATGTTTTCTTTGTGAAACTTTAGATCTGAACCAAAATCTAATCTACTTATATCTGCTCTATCTGCTGATTAAGAGTGGTCTTGGAAAAAGTGTCCGGCAGCTAGGGTTGTTTTTAGAGATGCCGTCCTTGATAGTGACAGGTTTCGCGGAGCGTGCACACATCGCAGGGCCGCCCTGTATAACGCGGCACTCGCGCGCCCGCGCCGATGAGCATGCTGATGGTTTTGCGGGGCTGCATCTGACCGCTGGCCAATAGTGTGATCTCCGCGCTGGCGTCAGGCACATACTCAAAAATTAGCCGCTGCCCCAGTTGCAAGGGCCAGCCGCCGATGCCGGGGCTAAGAGGGCGGGTGAGACGCCAACCTGCGGGGATCTGGGCCTCCAGGCGACGATAAACGGCGCGCCCCAATGTGTCGATGGCGGCCGTGCCCAGCGCGTCCACCATTAAGGCGTAGAGTGGATCAGTGGGTTGCAAATCAGCGACGCGCGCATCGAGCGCGGGGCCAATTGTGCTGACCATAAAAAACACCGTATTGGCATAGCGTAGAGGCTCCCACCAGTGTGGGAGAGAGGCCTCAGTTGTGGTCAGGGGGAAGATGCCCGTTTCTAAATGTAGAGCCGGGCCATCAGGCGGATTAAGAAACGCGCGCACCGCGCGGCTCGCTACGATAACGCGCGGTGCTAACAGCGTTGCTGCTTCTTCGAGCGCCTGCTCGGCCACCTGGACAAGATGGGGGCGCCGCTGCCGCAGGGTAGCAGGGTCGGCGCCTTGGGCGTGAAACAACTGGTCAACGGTGAGATGTAGCGGCCAGGGCGGCGAGAGGCGCACTAGGCCAGCCCCAACAACGATTGTGCCAGCGCGGTGGCCCGGCTGGCGTCGGGAGCGTAGCCATCGGCGCCGATGCTCTCGGCGAAGGCTTGAGTGACCGGCGCGCCCCCGACCATGACTTTCACGCTCTGGCGCAGATCAGCGGTCTCTAGCGCCGAGATGACGCGCGCCATATTGGACATGGTCGTGGTCAGCAGGGCCGACACCGCGATGATGTCGGCTTGCTCCCGTTGCGCGGCCGCCACAAATTTCTCCGGCGGCACGTCGACGCCCAGGTCGATAATTTCAAAGCCGGCGCCTTCCAACATCATGCAAACTAAGTTCTTGCCAATATCGTGCAAATCCCCTTGGACGGTGCCGGCGATGATTTTCCCCGCCGGCTGGACATCGGCCACGACCAGGTGCGGTTTAAGCAACTTGAGGCCGCCCTTCATCGCGCGCGCGGCGATCAGCATTTCGGGTACAAAGTACTCGCCTTCTTCGAACAACTCGCCCACCTCGCGCATGGCGGCGATCAACCCCTCGGTGAGAATGGTCGATGCCGGGATATCGGCCGCCAGGGCCGCTTGGACGTTATCTTCGACGATGGCTTGGTCGCCATCGAGGATGCCTTCGTACATTGCTTCTAAAATCGGGTCCATCAATCTACCTCCGTCAGTGTGATTCGTCAGTGTCAATGAATAGGTTGCTACGTGCTGCGTCCGGCTTCCATCAAGGCCGCGATATTGTCGAGCGGGGTTTCGGGGGGCAGATCGCAGCCGGTGCTGAGGATGAAGTTCGGATAAGGGGCCATGTCCTCCAGCAGGTTGTGGGTCGCGGCGCGCACCTCGGCTGGGGATCCGGTGGTCATCACGCGCACCGGATCCAGGTTGCCGATGAGCACGACATCTTCCGGCAACTGCGCGATGGCAGCCGGGAAATCTAACGGCGCGTCGAGGCTGAGGCCCTGCGCGCCGGTGGTGCACATCGGCTCGATGAGATGCTGGGTATCGCCGCAGATGTGCAGGATGCCGATGGTATCTAAGGCCGCGAAAATCTGCCGGACATAGGGGCCGGAGAACATCCTGAAGGCGCGTGGCGAGATAAACGTGGCGGTCGGTTCCAGAACGCACACCATATCCGCGCCGGCAGCGACCAGCGCCTGCCCATAGCGGATGATGACCTCGGTGGCGAGCGTGGCCGCTGCATGCACCAGGTCAGGCTGTTCGACGGTGGCCATGGCTAGTTCCGTCGCGCCCATCATCAACCCGGCCAGCGTGAAGGGGCCGATGACATACGCGCCCTTGATGACATCTAACGCGGCGGCCATCTGTTCCATCACGGAGATATAGGTGCGCACCCGGCCATCATACAGCACATCGATGGCGCGGAATTGGTCTAAGTCGGCGATGGTTTTGACCGGGTGCTCTTTCACCGTGGGCGATTCGTGTTGGGGGAAGACGACCGGCAAGCCGATAGCGCCCGCTTCGACCGCTAAATCCATCATAAAGAAGGCCGCGTCCGGCTGGAAACGCTCCACCAACGCGGCGATGGTCTCGAATTGCATGCGGGCGTTGAATTCGTTTTGCCAAATCGTGGAATGGGTCAGTTGGGCGCCCGGAAAGCCCATCAAGGGGACAACCATGCGGCCTGGATGAGCGGTTACGTGATCTATCAGGGTCATAGCAACTCCTTGTGTAAAATAATCAGCAGATTAAGCAGATTAAGCAGATTAAGCAGATGAAGTAGATGGAGAAGGCGGTGTTCCGTATCCCGTAAAAGGCCCGGCGACTGATGAAGATTAAGAAAATAATCCGGTAATAGGAGAGTGTTTATAATTCACCGCCCGGACGTAAACATCCGGGCTAAAAGGGCAAAGCCTCCTTCGGAGGCTGAATCTACGAGCCTGCAAGGCTTTGTTCTTTTAGCGCGGGGACTTCCATCCCCGCGCGAAGAAGGCAAAATTATTACCGAATTAATTTTTTAAAGTCCATAAGTCGCGGCAACGCCTACGAAGTTGGCCTTCGCCGACTCTCTATCTCCGGTTCTCTGCGAATTCGCCAGTTAAACGTGTGTTTTGGGGTTTGAATTCGCCCGTAAGCCCAACGGCCCGATGGCCGGGGGAACCGCCGAGCCAAGTTCACCCGTACCGCTCGCCGCCATCGACCATCAGCACCTCGCCGGTGATGTAGTCCGCTTCCAACAAAAAGCGCGCGGCTTGCGTCACATCCTGGGGCGCGCCCCAGCGCTTGAGCAGCGTGCCCCGCGCCACGCGCGCGGTTTGCTCCTCGGAGAAGCCGGGCGGGGGGAGCACCGGCCCCGGCGAGATGGCGTTGACGCGCACAGCGGGCGCCAATTCCACGGCCAGTTGGCGCGTCAGGGCGAGCAGGGCCGCCTTGCCCACGCTGTGCGCGCCGTAGCCCTTGAACGGTTGCCACGCCGAGAGATCGACGATGTTGAGGATGGCGCCCGCGCCGCGCTCCAACATCCCCGGCGCGACGGCGTTGGCGCAATAAAACGCGCCATCAATGAGGATCCGGCTGACCGACTGCCACAGGTTCACATCCTCAGCCGGGAAGGGCGTGGCCTTGTACCACGAGGCGCTGTTGATCAGAATATCCACCGCGCCAAAGCGCGCCTTCGCCTGGGCCGCCATCGCGACGACCTGCTCGTGATCGGCGACATCCGCCTGCGCGGGCAGCGCCTCCACGCCCAGCGCGCGCGCCTCATCCGCCAGGGCTTGGGCCGCCTTATCTGAACTGCGGTAGTTGATGACGACGTTGGCCCCGGCCTCGGCCAACATCAGCGTGAGCGCGCCGCCGATGCGGTGCGCGCCGCCCGTGATGAGCGCAGTTTTGCCTTGAAGATTCATGATAACCTCCGCTTGATCAGGTCGGCATCCACCGGCAGGGAACGCAGGCGCACGCCCGTCGCGTGGAAGACGGCGTTGGCAAGGGCGGGCGCGGTCGCGACCATCACCGGCTCGGCCAGGTTTTTCGCGCCATACGGCCCGTCGTGATGCGCCACCTGGACGTAGGTAGCCTCGATTTCGGGCACGTCGAGGGAGCGGGGGATGCGATAGGTGTTGAAGCCCAACGTCTGCGGGATGGCGTGCTCATCGTAGCGGAAGGCCTCGCTGAGGCCGTAGCCCAACCCCTGCACGATGCCGCCGTACAGTTGGCCGATGGCGCCCAGCGGGAAGAGGATGGCGCCCGCGTCGTGCGCGGCCCAAATCCCCGTGACTGCCGGTTTTCCGGTGCGGGTGTTGACCTCCACTTCGACGACCTGCGCGCCAAACACGTAGCAGAAGTACGGCTCGCCCGTGCCCTGGTCAAAGTTCCATTTGATGGTGCGAATTTGCCAGCGCCCTTCCGTCGAAAGCTGGAAGCCCATCGCGCGGGCGTGCGCGACGACGGTCTCGAAGGACACCGGCTCCTCGTCGGGGCCGATGAAGCGCTCGCCGTCGCGAATCAGTTGCGCCGGATCGCAATCCAGCAGGTCGGCGGCGGCGAGGTTGAGCTGCTTGAGCAGCTTTTCGGCGGTGACGCGCACCGCGTTGCCGCCCACCATCGACGCACGCGAGGCGACCGTCGGGCCGGAATCGACGGCGGTGTGCGTGTCGGGTCGCAGGATGCGAATCCGCTCCATATCCACGCCCAAGGTCTCGGCTGCCAGCAGGGTGAAGACCGTGCGGCTGCCCTGGCCGTAGTCGGTGAGGCCGGAGGTCAGCGTGATGGAATTATCCTCCTCGATTTTGAGCGTCGAGACGGAGAAGTCCTCGCCCTCGCCGCCCAGGCCGCTGCCGTGGAAGTAGGCCGCCACGCCGATGCCCTTGCGCACCTGGGCATCGGCGGGCTGTTCGGCGTAGGCGCGCCGCTTGCGATCCCAATCGGAGCGCTCGCGCACCCAGTGCAGGCACTCGGCCAGGCCCATCGGGTGATCGATGACATCGCCCGTCATCGTGCGGTCGCCTTCCCGCAGGCAATTTTGCAGGCGGAAGTCAAGCGGATCGCGCCCCAGGCGATGGGCCAGCTCGTCGATGGCCATCTCGATGGCGGCGGCGGCCTGCGTGTTGCCGAAGCCCCGGAACGCGCCGGCGTAGCCGTTGTTGGTGTAGACCGCGTCCGTATCGACGTGGACGGCCTGGTAGCGATAGGCCCCGGCCGCGTGCATTGTCGCGCGCCAGGCCGCCAGCGGCGTCATTGAGGCATAGGCGCCGCTATCGGTCAGCATCTTGACCTGGGCCGCCTGAAGTTGCCCCTCCGCGTCCACGCCTAACTTGAGCGTGACCTGCATGGCCTGCCGCTTGTACGAGGCGGCCATCGACTCCGAGCGGGTGAAAATCAGCCGGACGGGCCGCCCGGTGAGCAGCGCGAGCTTGGCCGCCTGCGCCGAGCTTTCGTAGACCACATCATCCTTGCCGCCGAAGGAGCCGCCGACTGGCGGCTGGATCACGCGCACCTGGCGGATGGGCAGGCCCAGCACCTCGGCGACGGTATCGCGGTTGATGAAGGGGCTTTGGTTGTTGGCGTAGAGCGTCACGCCGCCATCCGGCTCCGGGATGGCTAACACGCCCTCGGTTTCGAGATAGGCGTGTTCTTGGTGGGGGAGGGTGTAGGTGCTCTCGTGTACCAGATCGCAGAGATCGAGAATCGGCTGGGGATTGCCGTTGCGGAGGATGTGGCGGTCGCATAGATTGCCCTCGGCCAACTCGCCGTTCGTCATCGTGGCGGGCGCGTCGGGGATCATTGGCATATCGGGATCAAGCGCGCGGGTCATATCGGCCACGACGGGCAACTCTTCCAACTCCAGCGCGATGGCCTCCACGCCCGCCTGGGCCGCCTCCGGCGTCTCGGCGGCCACCACGGCGATGGCCTCGCCCACAAAGCGGACTTTGTTGTAGGCCAGCACGTAATCATCTTTGACGGGCCAGCCGAAGTTGCCGTGCGCCACGAAATCCGCGTGGGTGATGGCGGCGTGGACGCCGGGCGTCTGGAGCGCGGGCGCGACATCCAGCGCGACGATGCGCGCGTGGGGCGCCGGACTGCGCAGTACCTTGGCGTGGAGCATGCCGGGCGCCGTCATATCGCCGACGTAGCGCGCGCGCCCGGTGACCTTATCGGGGCCATCGATGTTCTTCAGGTGGGAATTGCCGACATAGCGCCGGCGCCGGCTCGCTTTCGGCTCTGAGGCGGGGATCGCGGGCGGTGCGACCGTCTCGCCCACGCGGCGCTTGGCCGTCGCCTCGATGGCATCCACGATCTGTTGATAGCCGGTGCAGCGGCAGAGATTGCCCGCAAGCGCGCGGCGGATCTGCTGGCGGGTGGGGGCCGGGTTGCGCCGCAGCAGCGCCTCGCCCGCCATGATCATCCCCGGCGTGCAGAAGCCACACTGCACCGCGCCGAATTCCAGGAACGCGGCCTGGAGATCCGAGAGCTTGCCCTCCGGGTCGGATAAGCCTTCGATGGTGGTAACCACGCGCCCGGCGACTTTGCTCACCGGCGTGCGACACGAGCGCGTGAGTTTGTCATCCACCAGCACGGAACAAGCGCCGCACGTGCCGGTCTCGCAGCCGCGTTTCGTGCCCGTCAGGCCCAGCTCATCGCGCAACAAATCGACGAGGAGCATATCATCGGGGATGTCCTCGAGGTTGATGGGAGTATGGTTTAATGTGAATTCGAGTTTCATTAGGTTTCTCCTGGGGAATCAGCGAATTTGCGAATGAGTGAATCTACGAATGGGCGAATGGGCGAATCTGCGAATCTGCGAATCTGCGAATCTGCGCCGCAGATTCGTGAAAAATCAGATAGAAGCTGTGTTAATCTTGTCCGATTACACCAACGAACGCCCCCCATCAACGAAGTAGACGCTGCCGGTGAGGAAATCGTTCTCGATGAGGAAGGCCATCAGGTGGGCGACGTCCTGCG
The DNA here is from genome assembly GCA_046541755.1 of Anaerolineales bacterium. GTDB lineage: Bacteria > Chloroflexota > Anaerolineae > B4-G1 > SLSP01 > JAAAOZ01. The sequence goes on from JBKHCQ010000164.1 coordinate 6,884, forward strand.
GGCAACCGACGCGCTTGAGCAGGGAGTTCTCGACGGCCCACTCGCGCTTGGTCTCCGGGCAGTTTTCCGGCAGGAGCACGGTGCCCGGCGCGATGGCGTTGACGCGCACGTCGGGGGCCAGTTCCACGGCCAGCGATTTGGTCAGCGAGACGAGGCCCGCTTTGCTCGCGGCGTGATGGGCGTACTCCGGCCACACCTGGAACGCGGAGAGATCGGTGACGTTGAGGATCACGCCCGCGCCCTGCTCCAACATCACCGGAGCGACGGCTTGCGCGCACAAAAATGGCCCTTTGAGATTGACGTCCAGCGCCAAATCCCACGCCTCCTCGGTGATGCCCAAGAATGGCGACTTGAGCCACACCGACGCATTATTGATCAGTACATCGACGCGGCCCAACGCCTCAACCGTGCGCGCCACCAGGTTCTGCACCGAGGCCTTCTCCAGCACCTCGGTCTGCGTCGCTAAGGCGTCCACATCGTGCTGCTGGATATCGGCCAGGGTCGCCTGCCACGGTTCGTCGTCATTATAATAGCTAAACGAAATATGAGCGCCGCGCTCGGCCAGATGCAGCGCGACCGCGCGCCCCACCCGCACCGCCGCGCCGGTGATTAGGACAACAGAATCCTTGATTTGCATAGATCTCCTAAATCACCCTTGCGAAGGTTGCGGTTTGTCCTGCGGTCAACGACATTTCCGGTGGACAAAGTATCCTTGGGGGTTAAAACTTCCCCAACCTTCGCAAGGGTTGCGATAATTTACTCAGTTACCCTTGCGAAGGTTGCGGTTTGTCCTGCGGTCAACGACATTTCCGGTGGACAAA
>JBKHCQ010000165.1:0-7617 GCA_046541755.1 Anaerolineales bacterium
CGGAGGACAAACTAACTATGCCAAAAATCACCTTGATCGGCGCGGGCAGCACGGTTTTCGCCAAGAATCTGTTGGGCGATATCCTCAGCTTCCCGGCGTTAGCCGCATCGACCATCGCGCTGCACGACATCGACGCGGAGCGTTTAGCCACCACGGAGGCAGTTGCGCATCGCACCGCCGAGCTGTTAGACGCCCACCCCACTATCGAGGCCACGACGGATCGCCGCGCGGCTCTAGAGGGCGCGGACTACGCCATCAACATGATCCAGGTCGGCGGCTACAAGCCCGCCACCATCATCGACTTTGAGATCCCCAAAAAGTACGGGCTGCGCCAGACCATCGCGGACACGTTAGGCATCGGCGGGATTATGCGCGCGCTGCGCACCATCCCGGTGCTGCTGGAGATGGCCCGCGATATGGAGGCCGTCTGCCCCGACGTGTTGCACCTCAACTACGTCAACCCGATGGCGATGAATACCTGGGCGCTGAATCGCGCCAGCGATGTGACGACCATCGGCCTCTGCCACAGCGTGCAGGGGACGGCGCAGCAATTGGCCGCCGACATCGGCGTGCCCTGCGAGGAGATCAACTACGTCGCCGCCGGGATCAACCACATGGCGTTCTACCTCACCTTCGAGCGGGACGGCGAAGACCTTTACCCGCTGCTTCATAAGGTCGTGGAAGAGGGCCGCGTGCCCGCCTGGAATCGCGTCCGCTACGAGATGCTGGAGCGCCTGGGCTACTTCGTCACGGAATCCAGCGAGCACTTCGCGGAGTACACACCCTGGTTCATCAAGCAGGGGCGCGCCGATCTGATCGAGACCTATAATATCCCCTTGGATGAGTACCTGGGCCGCTGCGAGGCGCAGATCCGCGCCTGGAATTACGCTGAGGCGGCGCAGGCCCATCCCGACGCCGATCACGAGGCGATTTTGCGGGAGCGCCTGGCCGATATCGAGGTGATGCCGGGGATGATCGAGCACATCCTGCACACGTTCGAGCAGATGGACGAGGTCACGCGCAGCCAGGAGTACGGCTCGCGCATCATCCACAGCCAGGAGACGGGCGCGCCGCGCGTGGTCTACGGCAACGTGCTCAACACCGGCCTGATCGACAACCTGCCGGAGGGCTGCTGTGTGGAAGTTCCCTGTCTGGTGGATGGGAACGGCGTCCAGCCCACGCACATCGGCGCGCTGCCGCCGCACTTGGCCGCCCTGATGCGCACCAACATCAACGTGCAGGCGCTTGTCGTCGAGGCGATCCTGACCCGCAAGCGTGAACACATCTACCATGCCGCGATGCTAGATCCGCACACCGCCGCCGAACTCACGCTTGATGAGATCTGGGCCTTGGTCGATGAGCTGTTAGAGGCCCACCGCGATTGGCTGCCGGCGTTTGAGTAGGTCGGAATGATATTCCGCCCCATCAGATTGCCAATCCGCCCCACGCCACAGGACGAGTAGAGAATAGAGAATAGAGAATAGAGAAGATGAATTTACACGCACGAGTCACGCAAGCCTTCGAGGAGCGCTTCGGCGCGCCGCCGACCTTTGTGGTGCGGGCGCCGGGGCGCGTCAATCTGATCGGCGAGCACACCGACTACAACGACGGTTTCGTGCTCCCGATGGCCATCGACCGCGCTATCTGGATCGCGCTGCGTGCCCGCGCGGATGACCGCGTGCGGGTCGCGTCGTTGGACTACGAGACGACGGCGGCGTTCGCACTGGACGCGCTCGAAAAGGGCGAGGGCTGGGCCGAGTATCTCAAGGGCATGGCCTGGGCGTTACAGGAGGCGGGTCACGAGCTGCGCGGCTGGGAAGGGGTGTTGACGGGAAATGTGCCACGGGGAGCGGGCCTCTCCTCGTCAGCGGCGCTGGAGATGGCCGCCGCCCGCGCCTTCGCGGCGGTCTCCAAGATCGCCTGGGCGCCGGCAAAGATGGCCAAGTTGGGCCAGCGCGCCGAAAATCAGTGGGTGGGCGTCAACTGCGGCATTATGGATCAGATGATCTCCGCCGCCGGCGAGGCCAATCACGCCCTGCTCATCGATTGCCGCTCCTTGGAGACAGAGGCCGCGCCGCTGCCGCCGGAGACCGTCGTCGTGGTGTTGGATACGGCGACGCGCCGGGGGCTAGTCGATTCGGCCTACAACGAGCGGCGATCCCAATGCGAGGCCGCCGCGCGCTTCTTTGGCGTGCCCGCCCTGCGCGATGTCAGCCGGGAGGAATTCGAGGCACGCGCGGGCGAGCTGGCCCCGATCACGCGCCGGCGCGCGCGCCACGTCATCACCGAGAACGCGCGCACACTCCAGGCCGTCGCGGCGATGCGCGCAGGCAATCCCATCGAAATGGGCCGCCTGATGCGCGCCAGCCACCTCAGCCTGCGCGATGACTTCGAGGTCTCCAGCGACGCGCTGAACGCGATGGTCGCCAGCGCCTTGGAAGCGCCCAGTTGCTACGGCGCGCGGATGACGGGCGCGGGCTTCGGCGGCTGCGCGGTTGCCCTCGTCCAGGCCGAGGCGGCCCCAGCTTTCGTCGCCGAGGTCCAGGCGGCCTACCACGCCCAGACCGACATCGAGCCGAACATCTACATTTGCCGCGCCACCGACGGCGCCGCGCTGGTGTAGACGTCGTGTCAAAACCTGACGGGTTTCCAAAACCCGTCAGGTTTGTGATGCCGGACACAAGATTAGAGACGTAAAATCTCGCGTCTCTACAGTAAATTTATGACATAAAAATTGCCCAGGAAAAGATCCCTGGGCTTGATGAAAAATCGGGGGCGGGTTGGCGCTACGGCGATGCTTCGCCATTCGCTTCGTCGGACGGCGCTTGGGAAGCATGGCGCGTCAATGTGAAGCTGAAGGTCGTGCCGGTGGCCGAGGTCTCCTCCAACCAGATGCGCTCGCCGTGTAGATCCATCACCATGCGACAGAAAGCCAAGCCCAAGCCGCTCCCACGCCCGTATTGATTGCCGGTGACGAACTTCTCGAAGAGCCGGCCTTGCACCTCCGGCGGCACCCCGCGCCCGGTATCCTGCACGGAGACCTTGAAATTGCCGCTGCCATTCCGCGCCACGCGAACGTTCACCCGCCCCCCTTCGGGCGTGAATTTGATCGCGTTATCGACTAAGTTCTGCAACACCCGCTCCAACAAGCCGGCGTCGACGTAGACGACGGGCGAGGGCGTGGGGAGATCCTTAGCCAACGCCACGCCCTCCGCCTCCGCCAGCGGCGATTGCGCCTCTAACACCGCCTTGATCATCGCATTGAGCGCCAGCTCGTCGCGCTGCAACGGCATGCGCCCGCTTTCCAGCTTGCCGATGTCCAAAATCGCTTTGACGAGATCCAACATCCGTTGTGTGGAACGATCTAACACGCCTAACATGTGAATCTCGCTGGTGGTCAACATCTTCTTCGAGAGGCTCCGATTTAGCAATTTGACGGCGCCAGAGATGCCGGTCAGGGGATTGCGCAGATCATGCACCATTGTGTGGGTGAGATCGTTTCGCATCTTCTCCACCAGCCGCTCCTCGGTGATGTCTCGGAGCACGACCAACCATCCAAGTAAGGTCATCTCGGTGCGGACGGGCATGTAAAACCACTGGATGGCGCGCGAGTCGAAATCGAACTCCCCTTCATCGCACATCTCAGCGCGCTGCTGGGCATGGCGCAACTCTCGCATCAAGACCCGGGCGACTTCAGGTGCGATCTTGCGGAGGACGGGAAAGAGCGCCAGCGCGTCGCGCTGCATCCACGCCGCCGCGTCATCGGGAAGGCCCAGCAGGTTGATCGCGCGCTGGTTGATCACCTGAATGCTGAAATCCACCCCCAGCAGGAGGATGCCGTCGCGGCTGGTCTCGATAATCGCGTGCAAGCGCGAGCGCTCATCCGCCACCGCCTGGAAGAGCCGCGCGTTGACCACCGCCGTCGCAATCTGCCGCCCGATGGCCATCTGCAACGCGATGTCGTGCGCCGAATATTCGCGCGGCGTCTGGGAGAAGAGGCAGAGGACGCCAATCGAGGTCTCCTGATGCAGGAGCGGCGAGAGCGCGCATGTGCGGGTGCGGGCCGCGCGCAACGCCGCCACGCTCGCAGGCGCTACTTCTGATGCGCGGGCCAGCGCGCGCGAGTCGCCGGTCACATCGCCGATCATCAGCGGCGTCTTTTCCTCATAGACGTGCGTCCACAAATCGTCCAGACTGCTTTCGATCACGGCCTCGACGTGAGCCGGTAGGTTGCGCTTCGCGACGACGGCCAGCGCGTCGGACTCTGGCTGTCGCAACAGGATCAGGCCCGATTCAAAGCCCAAGGAGTTGAGCGTCACATCCAAGGTCTCGGCTAACAACGATTCCAACATCAGCGATTGGCCCACGGCCCGCGAGACCTCGTAGAGCGCGCTCAAATCCGCCACATAGCCGCCGATCTCGGCGTGCGAGCGCGCCACATCCAAGGAGAGCGCGACCGACTCCGCCAACAGTTCCGCTTGCTGACGATCATCGGTATCGAAAGCATAGGATTGCGGGCTGCAAACATCCAACAGCCCCAGGATGCGCTGCCCGCGACATAGCGGGATGACCATCCGGCTACAGGCTGTGGCCTCCTGATCGATAGGATCGACAACCTCACACAGATCTGAAACGTACCGCGCTTCTTTGCTGTGAAAGGCCTCCCCGCGCACGTCCGCATCCCAAGGGATGCGCCAGCCGCCCGCCACCGCGTCGAGGCTGCTGGCCGCCTCCACCCGCAGCACCTTCTCCAGCGGATCGGGGATCAGGATCGCCACGGAGGGCCAGCCGGTCAGATGCGCGATGGCGTCCACGGCGACTTGCGGCACCGTCTTGGGATTCAAGCGCCCGCTAAGTTTTTCCATCACCTCATAGAGCGTCGAGACGCGGCGGGCCAGATTGCGCTGCGCTTCGTAGATTTGCGCGTTGTGCACCGCCATCGCTATCTGATGCGCGGCGGCCTGCATCACGAGCAAGTCCTCCTCATCGAAGTGCCCCGGCTGCGAGTGTTGCAAGGTCAGCACGCCCAGCAACACGCCCTGATTGATCAGCGGCAGGGCCAAGGCCGACCGGGTGACAAAGTTTACCCGTTTCAGCGGCAGCCAGCGGGCATCTTCTCGCGCATCTTCCAACACGACCGCCTCGCGATGTTGGGCTACCCATCCCGCCAAGCCCTGATCCATCACTAACTGCAAGGTCTGCTGGGGCTGCCTGATGCTGCCATCCTCCGAGACCGCAATCCGATGGGTGACGTGGAGCATGTCATCCACCAACAGCAAAGTTCCGCTCTCCGCCGCCGAGATCTTCGCCGCGATGTCCAACGTGTTTTGGAGCGTGGCGTCCAAGTCCAGTTGCTCCGCCGTCACCTTCGCCACGGCGACCAAATTTTTGTAGAGTTGTTCCCGCGATTGCAGTGCGGATTCCGCTTGCTTGCGCAACGTAATATCGTGAAAGACGATGCACCAGCCCAAGCATTTATCAGGCCGCTCGCCCAACACGGAGACCTGAACATCATAATAATAGCTCTCCCCTGCCCGGCGGATGGCGATCTCGCTCCCTTCCGCCCGCAAATGTCCCTCCGCATCGAAGAGATCGGGCCAGCGCGCCAGAACTTCCGAGGCCGAGGCGCCAATAACTTGCCGCGCGCCGCAGTCCAGCACGTCGCGACACACCGCCGGATTGGCGTCCATCACATGATGGTAGGCGTCGATGATCATCACGCCCTCGCGAATGCCGGCGATGACGGCGTCGTGCGCCACCGGCACAATGCCCAGCAATCGATAGCGAAAGAGGCCGTAAGCAATCATAGAACCGGCTATCGCGAACGAGAAGGGCGTCAGGTCCAAGTGATTGAAGGGGTGTAAATCGAAGACGGAGACCACACTGCCCAGCAGGGTCGTGATCGCGCCGGTCAGGAAGATGCCCACTTGCGGGCGGTAGAATCGCGAGGAGCGGAACCACGCTTGGATCAACCAGAGGAGCCCCAAGGAGAAGAGGATGTAGCTATAAGCCGTGTGCAACCAAAATGCCAGGCCGTGATCCGCGCGCCAGCCCACAAAAGTCTCGTACTGGGTCAAATGGATATGCTGCCACACCAGTTGATGCAATGAGCCGTTCGTCCAGACTAACAGCGCCATCACGCTCGGCTCGATAACTAACCATGCCCACCTCTTCCCTCGCAGCCAACGGGCGTGATTCGTGTATTGCAGGGTGAAGGCGAACATCGCGCCGGGCGTCATCAAAATCCCCAGATAGCGCACTCTGGCCCAGAAGATCTTCACCGGCAACGTCGTCGCGCCCAGGCGCATCGCGTAGGCTAAGCACCACACCGCCACGCCGATCATCAAAATAGCTAACGGCACAGCGCCCCGCTCCGCGCCCCGCCGCTGCCAGGCCGCCGTCGCGACCCCAATCGCCAGACAAGTTGTCAAAATCAACGGCATGATATAGGGTGTATACTGCCAGGCCATCTAAAGCCACTCCCTCTTCGTCTCAATTTGTAGCCCCATTTATCAAATTTGTGAATGCTGGGGCATCTTGCTACCTAGTATAAAATAAAAGTAAAGATAAGTCAAAACTTTTCTATATAAATTTTAAATGCTACAATGGTTATAGAAGGGATAGATATATTTCGGTTTTTTTCTGCGGAGGTGACCGATGATTAATGCCCTGATGGTGCTCTTGCTCTTTCAACTGGCCGGCGAGGCGACGGTGCGCCTGCTCAGCCTGCCCATTCCCGGCCCGGTGATGGGGATGGTGCTGCTGTTGCTCGCGCTCCTGCTGCGCGATGGCCCCGCTCCCGCGCTGAAGACGACGGCGAACAAGCTGCTCTCGCATCTCTCGCTGCTCTTCATCCCGGCGGGCGTGGGGATTATGACGCACGGGGATTTGCTGCGCGCATCGTGGCTGCCCCTCACCGTGATCCTGATCGTCAGTTGTGGGGTGACGCTCGCGGCGACGGCGCTTTCGATGTGCTGGATAATGCGTATTACAAGGCGGAGGTCGTGAGATGACCCCGCAACTCCTCGATCTGTGGACAGAATTATCCCCCACCCCACTGCTCTGGCTGACCGTGACGCTCGTGATCTACCAGGCGGCGACCTGGCTCTATCGGCGCGCCCGCACCTTCCCGCTGCTCAACCCGGTGCTGATCTCGATTATCGCCGTCGTCGCGCTGCTGCTGGCGACGGACACGCCCTACGAGCGCTACTTCGATGGCGCGCGATTCATCCATTTCCTGCTGGGGCCGGCGACCGTCGCGCTGGCGATCCCACTCCACGCCTACCTGCGGCGCGTGCGCGAGTTGGCGCTCCCCATCGCCGTCGCGCTGCCCATCGGCGCGCTGACGGCCATCCTCTCGGCGGTGGGGCTGGGCTGGCTGTTAGATCTGCCCACGCCTGTGGTGCTCTCGCTGGCGCCCAAGTCGGTGACCACGCCCATCGCGATGGGCGTCACAGAGCAGATCGGCGGCGTGCCCTCGCTGACCGCCGTCTTCGTCATCCTGACCGGGATCTTGGGCGGGATGATGGCCCCGCTCCTGCTGGATCTGCTTCGCGTGCGCGAGCCGAGCGCGCAGGGCTTCGCGATGGGCGTCACCTCCCACGGCCTGGGCACGGC
>JBKHCQ010000166.1:0-7611 GCA_046541755.1 Anaerolineales bacterium
GTAAAGGAGAACATTATGAGCTTAGATATCGTCATGCTAGAACTAATCATAGGAACCCCTCTGGTTATGGCGTTGGCGCTGATATTGCTGCGCGGCCGCGGGGTGCGCTTCGCCGGCTGGCTGGCGGTGGGCAGCGCCGTCGTCACGCTGGGATCCACCCTTGGGCTGCTCCCGGCGCTCTACGGCGGCGGCGAACCCATGGTCGCCTTCTCCTGGATTCCGGCGGCGAACATCCAGTTGCGTTTGCACATCGACTGGTTGACGTTGCCCTTCCTGGTGACCGAGGCCGCGGTCACACTATCGGCCCTGATCTACAGCTTAGGCTATCATCACGCCGATGAGCGCAGCGGGTACTTCTACGCCCTGCTGCTCCTCTTCGGGGTGGGGATGTCCGGCACCACCCTGGCCGATGATCTCTTCCTATTCTACGTCTTTTGGGAGTTGATGCTCATCGCCTCCTGTATTCTCATCCTCGTCTGGGGCGATGGTGAGCGACGCGGCGCGGTGGCGCTCAAGTACTTCATCTTCACCCACATCGGCTCGTTGATGGTGCTGGTGGGGCTGCTCGTGCTCTACGATGCGACGGGCAGCGATAGCCTGGTCGCGTTGCGTGCCGGCGACTGGACCCTGGCCCCGACGATGTTGACCACTGTGTTGACTCTCTTCTTCGTGGGTTTCTCGGTCAAGATGGCCATCTTCCCCCTGCACCTCTGGCTGCCCGACGCGCACACCGTCGCGCCCATGCCGGTGACCATCATGCTGGCGGCGGCGATGTTGAGCATGGGAACCTACGGCATCCTGCGCTTCCCCTTCAGCCTCTTCAGCATCGAACAGATCGCGCCCTTCGCCCTGCCCCTGATGATCGCGGGTCTGCTTTCGGAGCTGTACGGCGCGCTGATGTCCCTGGCCGAAAAGGACATCAAGCGCATCATCGCCTACTCCAGCGTGAGCCAAATGGGCTACATTCTCTTTGGCTTGGGGACGATGACGCGCGCGGGCGTCGAGGGCGCGACGCTCCACGTCATCTATCACGGGATTGTGAAGGCGTTGCTCTTTATGATCGTCGGCGCTGTGATCTACGTGACGGGCAAGCGCCAGATCGAAGCGCTAGGCGGGCTGAGCAAGGCGATGCCGGCCCTGACCGCCTGCGCCGCCATCGGCGCGTTGGGCATTGCGGGGATGCCGCCTTTGGGCATCTTCAACAGCGAGTGGATGATCTTCGCCGGCGGCTTCGAGACGACGCACATCGTGCTCTCGATCCTCACCCTCTTCGGCTCGCTGCTCACCGTGGTCTATGCGCTGCGCTTCGCCGGCGGCATCTTCTTGGGCCAGCAGCCGGAGGGACTGGAGCTGCGTGCACTGCCCCATTCGATGTTCTACGCTACCGTGGCCTTGACCGCGCTGCTCATCATCGAGGGGCTGTTCCCCGGCCCGCTCTTCGATTGGGCGGCGCATGAATTACCCCTTATCTTGGGCGGAGGGCTGTAATGACAGAAAGTACATGGGTGGTACTCCCGCTCCTCTGGCTGGTCGGTTGCGCCTTCGCCCTGGGGCTGATCGGACGTATCTGGCGCGTGAGCAATACCTTGATGGCGGGATTGATGGCCCTCGCCTGCGCGGGCGGCCTGCTGCTGTTGGCGCCGCCTTTCATCTTGGCGCGGGCGGCGCTCTTGGCGGATGCGCCGCTTCCGACGTGGGGCGGCGTCGTCACGGGCAGCGTTTTACTGGAGGCGACGCCCGGCGCGTTGCTGCTCACCGCGCTCGGATTAGGAATCGGCCTGGGTACGGCCATCTATTCAGGACGGTATATGAGCCGCGATAGCCGCTATCCCATCTCGTATCCCCTGATCCTGCTGATGTTGACCGGGATGCTGGGGATGTTGCTGACCGTCGATCTCTTCAACCTCTACCTCTTCTGCGAGCTGATGAGCATCGCGGCCTACGTGCTGGTCGCCTTCCGCCGCCACACCGATACCTCCATTGAGGCCGGGTTTAAATATCTGATCCTGGGCAGCGTGGCGACGCTCATCATGCTGATGGGGATCTCCTGGATTTACCGGGAGACGGGCAGCGTGACGCTGCCGCTTGAGAATTCGACGCCAGGGCAATGGACACAACTGGGGACGGCCTGCTTCCTGGTGGGGCTGGCCCTCAAGAGCGGGATTGTGCCGCTCCACACCTGGCTGCCCGACGCCTACGGGCGGGCGCCCAGCAGCATCAGCGCGCTGCTGGCGAGTGTGATCTCTAAGAGCACGCTGGTGCTCCTGCTCAAGGTCACCCTGGGGCTAGGATTCCCGGCGCGGGATTTGGGCCTGTTGCTCATCCTCTTTTCGTTTCTCAATATGCTGTTGGGGAACACGCTGGCGCTCGTGCAGCGCAACACCAAGCGCCTGCTGGCCTACTCCTCCATCGCGCAGACGGGCTACGTGATGTTTGCCCTGGGCGTGGGGCTGCGCTATTCGTTGCCCTCGGCGGTGAATGCCGGGTTCTTCTTGATATTGGTGCATGCCGTTCTCAAGGCGTTGGCCTTCTTGAGCAAGGGAGTCTGTCACTTCTATTGCGACACGACGCGCATCGAGGAACTCCAAGGGACTGCGTATCAACTCCCCTTGGTCGCCATCACCTTCAGCGTGGCGCTGGCTGGACTGGCGGGCATCCCCCCATTGGCCGGCTTTGCGGCCAAGTGGTTCATCCTGGCGGAAAGCATCCCGGCGCGGGAACCGCTGGTCTATGTAGGCGTGGGCATCTTTCTGTTGAATAGCGTCCTGGCGTTGGGTTACTATCTGCCGCTGATTGTGAGACTTTTCACCCCTCCGGAGTCGGAGGTAGAGCGCCTGCATATTTCCCCTTGGATGGGCATCCCGTTGCTCTTGATGGGCGCGTTAGCCTTGGTCATCGGCTTGCAGCCGGGGCCGTGGCTGGGCGGCGCAGCGTGGATGACGTTTTTTTAGAATAGCCTGACTCCACTGAAAAAAGTCGGTTCACCACTGAGACACTGAGGACACTGAGGACACTGAGAAAAAATTAAGATTCTAATCTACTTACCGGACAGTTTTATGCCTCTATCTCAGCAGATTAAGCAGATGGAGCAGATGGATAATCAGATAGTCTAATTGATACAGAGTTACCGGCAATTTTCTCAAAGATCCGCAGAGAAATATCTTCCTCTGCACCTCTTTATGCTTTATTTGTGAGACTTTAGATCTGAACCGAAATCCAATCTGCTTACATCTGCTCTATCTGCTGATTAAGAGTGGGCTTGGAAAAAGTGTCCGGTAGCTAGGATTCTAATTAATAAAATTAAATTCTCTGTGGTAAAAAACTGGTTATTTCAGGTGAGTCATAGCCTAGCCTAAATAGAAAACCTGCATATCGAGAAGAAAAGAGAGAGGAAATGATGATCTCAGATATTCTATTAAGTCCGCCGGCCGCCTTTATCTTCTTCCTGTTGATAGCTTACGGCATCAACGAGCTAGGAAGAAGCATCGCGGCCTCCGGCGAGCATCACGATGATAAACACCTCGCCTATACGGGTGGGGAGGCTGTGCCCCCGCCAACCGGCGGCCGACTCTCATATCACGCCTTTTTCCGGTTGGCCTTGCTCTTCGGCATTCTGCACGTCGCGACGCTGGTGCTCTCGACGCTGCCGGTGGCCGTGCGCCCTCGCAAGACGGCCTTAGCCTACACCGTCGCCGTCGCCATCAGCGTCTTCATCCTGGTCGAAGAGCCAGAATCGGCGGAAGAGTCAGAAACGGGAAAAACACTCCCGGTATAGGGTATAACAAGGCGGGCGCAAATCTACAGTGCGTGTCGAGCTTTGACGTTTTGTTACTTTTAGGAGGCATAGAAAATGCATCGATGGGTTAAAAATATAGTCCGTTGGGCGCGTCGTAAATCGCCCTGGGTGCTACACTACAACAGCGGCGGTTGTAATGGCTGTGACATCGAGATTGTCGATCTGCTGACGCCGCGCTACGACGTGGAGCGCCTGGGCGTCCTTAAAGAAGCCTCGCCGCGCCACGCCGACATCCTGCTCTGCACCGGCCCGGTGACGCGCCAATCGCGTGACCGTCTGCGTCGCATCTACGAGCAGATGCCGGCGCCCAAATGGGTCGTCGCCGTGGGGAGTTGCAGTTGCTCCGGCGGCGTCTTCCAGGGCGGCGATAATGTACTCGGCGGCATCGAGCAGGTCATACCGGTCGATCTGTACATCCCCGGCTGTGCTTGTCGCCCCGAAGCGATCATCGACGGCCTATCGCGCTTATTGGAGACGATCTAATGAACCCCTCACAGGATCAAATTCAACTCTTCGAGAAATTATTGTCGGAGTTGCAGATGCTCTTCCCTGAACACGATCTGGAAGGCCGCAGCGTACCATCTGACGACTTCTTCGTCACCATCCCGGCGGATGGCCTGCATCCGGCGGTGCGCTTGCTGCTGGATGAGTTCGATCTTTATCACCTTTCGACGATCACGGGCCAAGCGCGCGAGGAAAATCTCGAACTGCTCTACCATTTTTGGGATCGGCGCGGCGTGACCCTGCGCATTCTCCTGCCCTATGACGCGCTTGCCATGCCCACCTTGACCGATCTGATCCCCGGCGCGGCCTTCTACGAGCGCGAGATTCAGGAGATGTTAGGCGTCACCTTCGAGGGGCATCCCGGCCCTCAGCGCCTGCTGATGCCCGACGATTGGCAAGGGGAGCATCCGCTCCTTCCCGACCTTCCCGACCTTCCCGAACACGACGAAAAAGGTGACGATGATGAGGCGGTGGAGAAGAAGAAAGAGAGGAAAAGACAATGAAAATTACCGTGCCCATCGGGCCGCAGCACCCGCTCCTCAAGGAGCCGGTGGCCTTCCAATTGACACTGGAGGGTGAGTACGTGGTCGAAAGCGCGCTGCGCTTAGGCTACGTCCATCGCGGCATCGAGCACCTCTGTCAATCCCGCACCTATGTTCAGAACGTGCACCTCGTCGAGCGCGTCTGCGGCATCTGCTCTCACGTCCACACGACGACCTACTGCCACGCCGTCGAGGAGCTATTGGAGCTTGAGGTCCCGCCGCGCGGCCTCTACCTGCGCGCGCTGCTCTGCGAGTTGGAGCGCGTCCACAGCCACCTCCTCTGGTTGGGCGTGCTGGCGAACAACATTGGCTACGATACCATCTTTATGTACGCCTGGCGCGACCGCGAGATCGCGCTCGACATCATGGAAGACCTCTCCGGCGGGCGGGTCTCGCACGCGGTGAACATCATCGGCGGCGTGCGCATCGACCTGACGGACGAGCACCGCGACGCCATCTTAGAGCAACTCGATCTGCTGGATGAGCAAGTCACAAACTTGTTGGGCGTCGTAGAACACGAGCGCACCCTGCACGCCCGCACCCGCGATATCGGCTACCTCTCGTTGGAGCAGATCCGCCGCTACTGCGTGGTGGGGCCGGTGGCGCGCGCCTCCGGCTTAGATGTCGATTTGCGTCGCGATAATCCTCGCCCGCCCTACGATCAACTGGAGTTCAATGTGCCGGTGCTCACAGATGGCGACGTCTGGGCGCGCACACTCGTGCGCGTTCAAGAGACGGTGGAAAGCGTGCGTCTTTGCCGCCAGATCCTGACCTCGTTGCCCGACGGCCCCGTCTCCGCGCGCGCTTCTCGCCGCGTCAAGGCCGGCGAGGCCATCTGCCGCTCCGAGGCGCCGCGCGGCGAGGTCGTCTACTACGTGCGCAGCGACGGCAGCGACACCCCGGCCCGCGTCAAAATCCGCACGCCCACTCTTACCAGCCTTATCACACTGCCCATCCAGCTCGAAAACGTGAGCATGGCCGATGTCTCCGTCGTGCTTTCGGGCGTCGATCTCTGCATTGCCTGCGCGGATCGCTAACATAGGCGTATCTGTTTAGTTTTATTTTATAAGGACTTTAAGGTGCAACGCACTTGGACTGAAGTAACCGTTACGCCTGATGCAGTACATGCCCGGTGTTAAGCCCAAAAGTGCATTGCACCTCAAAACTAAACGGTTACAAATAGACAAGGAGACGCTATGACAGCTCTGTTTAACCTGTTGATTTTTCCTGGCTTTCTCTTCCTCTTCATCTGCGCGCTCGTCTTTGAATGGATCGACCGCCGCATCATCGCCCGTTTCCAGGAGCGCGTGGGGCCGCCGTGGTTCCAGCCGCTGGCCGATTTCATCAAGCTGCTGGCGAAAGAGGACATCCTGCCGACGGGCGCGCACGTGGGGGCGGCAAAGTTGTTGCCCATGCTCTCGCTGACCGCCGTGCTGACCGCCGGGTTGTACGTCCCCATCGCCAATATCGTTACCGTATCCTTCGAGGGCGATCTTATCATCGTCCTCTTCTTGCTCACCCTGCCCGCGCTCGGCTACTTCCTGGCCGGCTGGATCTCCGTGGGCGTCTACAGCCTCATCGGCGGGCACCGCTCGCTGTTGCAATACTTCTCCTACGAAGTTCCCTTCCTCATGGCGGTGGCCAGCCCCGCCGTGCTCAGCGGCTCGTGGCGGATCGCGTCCATCGTCGAATACCAGGCTCAGACCACGTGGGGCGCGTTGATGCAGCCGTTAGGCTTTGTGCTGGCGATCATCGGCCTCATCGGCAAGCTCAAACGCGACCCCCTCGACATCCCCAAGGCCAAATCCGAGGTCGTCGGCGGTTCGCTCACCGACTTCACTGGGCGGAAGATGGCGCTCTGGCACCTCAGTATCTACATTCAAACCGTGGTGGGGGTTTTCCTGCTGGTTAATCTCTACTTGGGCGACAGCCGATTTGTCGGCCCGCTGCCGGCGATGTTGATCTTTGGCCTCAAATCGCTGGGGATTTTGCTGCTACTTTCGATGACCAGCGTCCTCTATGCCCGCCTCCGCATCGATCAATTGGCGGATCTCGGCTGGCGCGTGCTGGCTCCGCTGGCGCTGTTGCAGATCTTAGCGATGATTTGGATTGGAGTTTGACCATGCCTAAGTCCCTACGCTCGTTCATGTATCTCCTGCCCCAAATTTGGCAAACGCTGAAGCGCGGCCCTTGCACCGTGCGCTATCCCTTCGCCCCAATGGAACTACCGAGCAGTTATCGCGGGCGGGTGCGGATCAACGCCGAGGCGTGCCGGGGGTGTAGCCTCTGTGTGCGCGATTGCCCCGCCTTCGCGCTGGAACTCGAACGGGAGGATCGCGAAACCTTCCGCCTGATCTACCACCCGGATCGCTGCGCCTACTGTGGGCAATGTGAGGATAGCTGCAACTTTGGCGCTATTTATTTGGATAACGATTTCGTGCATGGCACGTCGGATCGCCAGGGATTGACGGAGGTGCTGGTGGATCGCAAGCCGGAGCCAGAGCCGGAGTCGGAGTCGGACTCGGAGGATGAAGCGTAAGACTGGCTGGCGAAAAACCAGCGCGCCGGATGAGTTACTGTCGCGAATTGCGACTTTCTTGAGAGACAAGAGCTTGTGGAGTATGGCCCTCTTCCCCCAGAGGGCCATTTGTATTGCTGGGGCTTGTGCGGCTCTTCAGGAATTTGCCAGTTGGTTAGTGTCTTAAATATTCGCCACTAGCTACCGGACACTTTTTGAAAACAGCTCACGGATTTTCACGGATCGCACAG
>JBKHCQ010000167.1:0-7547 GCA_046541755.1 Anaerolineales bacterium
TGAGCTAAGAAGTGTCGGGTGGCTAGTACGTGCTCTATTTCAAAAAAGCTCTCAGTTCTCGGTTACGAAGTGGGATGGGTGGATGATGCCGGCGCTAGGTGACAAATGACATAGGACGTCTTGCATTCTGGTGTTGACAACCCTCCTTCTGAGACCTATAATGTAAAGAAAATTAGTTTACCCTCTTGCTTAATTAATAGCCATGGCATGCTTCGTTATGGCTGAGATGCCTCAATCAAGGGCGATTTTACGCTTCTTGCAACGCGCTTTTTGCATAACTTTCGCCCCATTATTTCACACATCAAGCGAGCCATATAGATTGAACTTCCAACAGACGTTATTGGGCGCGAGCGGGAGCAACATCAAATCCCACAATATGCGCGTGATTCTCCTCGCCCTGTTGCGCTATAAGACGGTCTCGCGGGTGCGTCTCGCGCACTTGACGGGCCTCTCGACGACGACGATCACCAATCTGGTGACGGAGTTGATGGCCCGGGGCCTGATCACCGAGAAAGGTATTCGCCGCCAGGGAAGTGTGGGGCGGCCCCGCACGGCGCTCTCTCTGGAGCCGGATGCGCGCTACGCGGTCGGCGTGCATATCGGCGTGGGAAGCGTGCGGGTCACGTTGACGAATCTCTTAGCGTGCCCGTTAGCCATCCTCAAACTTGAGCATCCCTTAGAGTGCTCCGCGCAAGAGGTGCTGATCGAGACGCTGCGATTGGTTCACGAGATCATCGACGCCAACGCCATCCCCCCGACGGACGTGGTGGGGGTGGGGATCGGCGCGTCGGGGTTGGTGGATATCGAGACGGGCGTCAACGTGATGGCCCCCAACTTGGGCTGGCGCAACATCCCCCTGCGCGCGTGGTTCTCCGAGTGCTTGGATTTTCCCATCCACGTGGACAACAACGTGCGCGCGATGGCGTTGGCCGAGGCGATGTTCGGCCCGGAGCCGCGCGGCAACGTGCTGGCCTTCGTCTACGCGCGGATCGGGGTCGGCGCCGGCTTTGTGCTGGGCGACCAGCTTTACAGCGGCAGCGGCGCGGGCGCCGGCGAGATCGGGCACATGACGTTGCTTGTGGAGAACGAGCGTGAGGTTGAGTGCCGCTGTGGAAATTACGGCTGCCTGGAGACCCTCTTCTCCGAACCCGTGATCGTCCGCGCGGCCCAAGCGCTGGCGGAAGCGGCGCCGGAGGGGATTTTGGCCCAGTCGTTGGCCGCTGGAGATGGCTTCGTGTTGGATCGCGTCTTCGCAGCGGCGGAGCAGGGCGACGCGGCGACGCAAGCGATGTTGGCGGAGCGCGCGGGCTATATGGGCATCGCGCTGGCGAATCTGGTTAATATTCTCAACCCCGATCGCATTGTGCTGGGAGGGATGTTCGTCCAGGGCCGCCCGTGGCTTTTGCCCGCCACGGAGGCGATGATGCGCCGCCGGGCGTTCGCCAACTTAGGCGCGCGCGTGCAGATCGAGACAACCTCCTTTGGCCGCGACGTCGGGCCGATTGGCGCGGCAGCCTTGGCGTTAAATCAGTTTTTCTATCAACAAAACTAATCTGTTATCTCCGACCCGACAGCTTTATGCCTATATCTCAGCAGATTAAGCGAATGGAGCAGATATATGATCAGATAGATCAATTGACACAGAGCTACGCAGAGAAATCTCTTCTCTCTACTCTTCTTTATGGCGCTTTGCAACCAAACAGAAATTTCATCTGCTTATATCTGCTTATATCTGCTTATATCTGCTGATTAAGATCAGTCTTGGAAAAGTGTCAGGTGGTTAGAACTATTATGAACGATCAAAGGATGTGACACGACTATGACAGAGACTAAATTGACCATCGGTGTGGTGGCCTTGGCCCGGACGACCTTCGATATGGCGCTGGCCGAGGAGAAGACCGCCAATATGCGCGCGCTCTTGCAAACGGAGGAGCGTTTCGCCTTGGTCGGGCCGCGCGAGTTGACGACCTCATTGGATGAGGCGAAGGCGGCGGCGCAATCGCTGGCGATGGAGCCGTTAGACTTGTTGCTGGTCTTCCAAGCGACCTTCGCCGATAGCACGATGGTGATGGCGTTGGCTAAGGCCATCGACGCCCCATTGGTGATGTGGGCCGTGCCGGAAGCGCCCAACGGTGCTCGTCTGCGCTTGAACTCCTTCTGCGGCATCAACCTGGGCGGGCACGCGATGAAGCGCGCGGGTTTATCCTTCGATTACATTTACGCCCCGGCGGATGACCCAGCTGCATTGGAGAAGATCATGACCTGGGCCAAGGCCGGGCGCGCCAAGCGGCTGTTGGCCCAGGCGCGGATCGGGCGGATTGGCCAGCATCCCGAAGGCTTTGATTCGTGCGAGCTGGACGCGGCAGCGTTGAAATCGCGCTTTGGCGTTGAGATTGTCCAGATGGAACTCGCGACTGTGTTTGAGGGTGCTCGCTCGGTTCCCGAAGCGGATGTGGACGAGGCGCTGGCGGCGCTGCGCGCTCAGATCGAGATCGACGCGACGTTGGATGAGGCCGCGCTGCGCAAATCGTTGGCCACTTATGTGACGATGCGACGCTTGGCGGCGGAGCAAGGTCTCCACGCGATGGCCGTCCGTTGCTGGCCGGAGTTCTTCACTGAGTTGGGCTGCGCGGCTTGCGGCGCGATGTCGATGCTCACCAACGAGCTGACGCCGTGCAGTTGTGAGGCTGATATCAATGGCGCACTTAGCCAACTTCTGCTACAATGGGTAAGTGATGCGCCCGTGTTCGGGACCGACATGGTGGCCTTCGATGGGAAGGAAAATACCGCCGTAGTCTGGCACTGCGGCAAAGCGCCGCTGGCGATGGCGGACCCGGAATTTCAGGCCCGCGCGACGATCCACTCCAACCGCAAGCTACCGCTGCTGATGGAATTCCCGCTCAAACCGGGGCGGGTGACCATTGTGCGGATCAGCGAAGCGCCGGGGACGGGGCGCTATCAACTGGTCGTGGGGAGCGGTGAGATGCTCCGCGCGCCATTAAGTTTCTCCGGCACCTCCGGCGTCCTGCGCTTCGATAGCGGCGCTGAGGCGGCCTTGGACACCATCATGAGCGAGGGGCTGGAGCATCACATCGAGTTGACCTATGGTGATCACGTGTCGGCGTTGCTGGCGCTGGCGGAATTGTTGGAGATGCCGGTGTTGCGACTTTAAGTGCGACGCAAACGTGAAAGGAGGTGGCACGAGGCTAAATTGGAACGAAGACATGTTTTTTGGGGACATTGTAGGAAACATTTAACCATTTAAACTTGCTTTTTTGAGGAGGACTAAACTATGGAGGAGAAGAAGACGTCACTTAAGTTGACACGACGTCAATTTTTGATTCTCAGTGGGCAGAGCGCGGCGGCGTTAGCCGTCCTTTCGGCCTGCGGCGGCGGCGCGGAAGAAGCTCCCGGCGGAGAAGGGGGCGAGCCGGCAGAAGGGCCGCTCACGTTGGAGTTCCTGGCCTGGGGTGATAACGCCGATATCCCCGCTTGGGAGGAGTTCAAGGCCACCTATGAAGAGATGCACGACAACGTTACCATCAAGGTGACCACTGTCTCCGATCCCAACAACAACTTCTATCCCAAACTTCAAACTATGGTCGCCGGCGGCACCCCGCCCGATGTCTCATCTTTCCAGGGCTGGGAGTGGCAGACGTACGCCGACAAGGGCCTGTTGGCCCCCATCGACGAATACATCGCGCGCGACAACTTCACCGATCCCTATCCCGAAGGCGTATTGTCCATCGAGCAGAGTACCGTTCGCGATGGCAAGACCTATCTTATCCCCCTGCAGATCGGGACGATGGTGATGTTCTACGCCAAGAAACCCTTCGATGACGCCGGTATGGATTATCCCACCGATAATTGGACGATGGATGAGTTCATCGAGATGGCGAAGGAGTTGACGGATACCAGCGGCGCTAACAAGATATTCGGCCTGCAGGCCAACGGCAATTGGTTCCGCGATATCGCCTACACCCGGGGCACCGGCGAGCAGGAGTTCGATAAGCTGATCGATCCTACCAAGTCTCAATTCACCCAACCCGAAATCGTGGACATGCTTCAGTTGGTGGCTTACGACGTCTACCACACCCTCAAGATCTCCCCGACGCCCGCTGATCTAGAAGGCGGCGCCAACACCATCGAGACCGGTAACTCCGCTATGAAATATGAAGGCCCTTGGTACTTCCCCATGCTCGACAGCCCCGAACTTCGTGAGGATGGCAAGTCCGTGGATTTTGACGTCGTTTTGATGCCCGAAGCCGCCGACCCTGACCGACCGCATCGTGGGTGGGCCGAGGGCGTGGTGGTGATGGAAGGCGACCAGAAAGACGCGGCCTGGGGCTTCGTCAGCTACATCGCCGGCGAGGAGGGTGACAAACGCTATTCCGAGATCACGGGCCGGATTCCCAACAGTATGAAGCTCTTGGAGGGCTACTGGCTCCCGATGATCAAGGAACGCTTTGGCGTTGATAATGGTCAAGCCTTTGTTGAGGCGATTATGCGCTCTGAGGTTGACGTTATCGGCGGCGTGCCTCGCAGTAAGATGTGGAGCGAGGTCGTCAAGCCCTACGGCTACGATCCAATGATGAATGGCAGCCAGACGGCAGCCGAGGCGCTCTCCAAGGTGGATGAGGAATTGCAGACGCTGCTCGACGATTACTGGGCTTCCCAGTAATACGTGAAATACGTATGGGCGCCTCGGAGGTCATGATAGCCTCCGAGGCGCCATCATCAGCAGGATTAGGGAGGATATCGTGTTTGTCAAAACCGAAACGAAGAAGAAGCATAGATTCTCCGCGCCTGGCGGCTCTTTGAAATTTGTGGAATGGTTTAATGGGTACCTGTTTGCGGCCCCATTTATCTTTGGCTTTGTCGTATTCGTTGCCTATCCGATGTTGTACTCGGTGTGGTTAGCATTTCATAAATGGGATTTGCTTTCCCCGCCGCGTTTTGTTGGATTCGCGAATTTTGTGCGGATGTTTCAAGATGCACATTCGCTCAAGAGTTTGTATAACAGCCTCTACTACACCGTCTTCGCCGTGCCGATTCAGTTAATCATATCTTTTTCTTTGGCGATGGCGCTGCGGACGAAGATCAAATTCCGCGATGTGTACCGCGCAGGTTTTTACATGCCCATCATTGTACCGTTAGTCGCCAGTGCGGTCGTTTGGCAGCGGGTCTTCCACCCGGAATTTGGTATCCTCAACGAGATTTTAGGCTGGGTCGGCATCGCGCCGAAGCAATGGTTGTTTGATCCCGAATTGGCGAAACCGGCGTTTATTTTTATGTCTTTCTGGATGATCGGGCGGCAGATGGTGATCTTCATCGCCGGCCTGGGGAACATTGCCCCCTCTTTGCTGGAGGCGTCGAGTATCGATGGCGCCGGGCCGTTGCAACGCTTGCGCTACATCGTGATCCCGCTGATGACGCCGTTGATTTTCTATAACATGGTGATGGCGATCATCAATTCTTTTCAGACCTTCATCCCTTCGATGATTATCACCGAGGGCGGGCCGGAGAATGCGACGCTGTTCGTCGTGCTGAACATCTATCGTCAAGGCTTTAATTACTTCAACATGGGCTATGCCTCGGCGCTGGCCTGGGAGGCCTTTGTGATCATCATTGGATTCACGATTGCGCAATTTTATATCTCCACCCGCTGGGTTTACTACGAGGAATAGGAGAGCGAGATGACGACGATACGACAAGAGTCCAAATTAGATCAGATCCGGCGTGATGTTCGATTCTGGCTTTACGAGAACCGCAAAACCACCTCTAAGGTAGGGCTGGTGCTTCTCCAGATTTTGATGACGGCAGTGCTCGTCAGTTTCCTTATCCCTACTATTTGGATGGTCGTCTCCTCACTGAAGGCCTCGACGGAGATCTTTGCTCATCCTATCGTTTGGCTGCCCAGAGACCCACAATGGAAGAACTACACGCGTGCCTTTCAGGAGATTCCAATGGCGCGGTTTGCATGGAACAGCTTCGTTGTGGTGACTTTCGCTGTCTTGGGAACCATCCTCTCCTCTGGCTTAGTGGGATATAGCTTCGCGCGCCTGCGCTGGCCGGGCCGGGATTTCTTCTTCTCCCTGGTGGTCGGCACCTTGATGTTGCCGGAGGTCATTATGTTGGTGCCGCGATTCGTCATTTTCCGTAATTTAGGATGGATCGACACCTTTTTTCCCCTCATCGTGCCCTACTGGCTGGGCGGCTCGCCCTTCTATATCTTCTTGATGCGTCAATTTATGCGCGGCCTGCCCAAGGATCTCGACGACGCGGCGCTGATCGACGGCGCCAACCACTTCCAGATTTTCTTCCGCATCATTTTGCCGCTTTCTAAACCCGTGCTCGCCACGGTGGCGGTCTTCTCCCTGTTACAGCACTACAACTCCTTCCTCGAACCCTTGATCTACGTCAACAGCATGGAATTGTGGACGTTGCCGCTGGGCATCCGCAGCTTGAACGACGCCTACGCTGCCAGATGGGAGTTGGTCTTCGCGGCCAGCACCGTGATGATGGCCCCGATGGTGTTGCTCTTCATCTTCGCCCAACGCTACTTCGTGCGCGGCATCGCCACCACCGGCTTAAAAGGGTGAGTAAAATTGCGAATGATGAATTGCGAATGATGAATGAAGAATTGCGAATGATGAAACAGCGTATTTTAGGACGTGACACATCATTCGCAATTCTAAATTCTAAATTCTTAATTCTAAATTCTTAAATGGAGGTTACCTAGCATGAAAATTGGTGTTCAGACGCGACCGTGGGGGCCGGAGATGAACCAAAACCAGCTCCCCGACATTTTGGATGACATCGTCGCCGCCGGTTACGACGGCTTTGAAATCGGCGCGCAGCATTTGGATTTGGCGCATCCGGCGGCCTTCCAGGCCCTGCTGGACGAGCGCGGGTTGGCGGTGGCCGGCATCCACGTCGGCGGCGAGATCTACGATCCCGACGCCGTGCAGCAGGCGATGGCCGATCTCGAACGCGCGATGGCCTTCGCCGCCGAGGTTGGCGCGCCCTATTTACCCTTCAGCGGCAAGCTCAAGGAGGACAAGAGCGAGGCGGAGATGCAACAGCAGGCGGCCTCCCTCAACGCCGTCGGCGAGCGCTGTCAGGCGCTGGGGCTGACGCTCTGCTATCACAATCACTATTGGGAGATCGAAAACGACGCGGCGGAACTGCGCTACTTGGTCGAGCACACCGATCCCGCCTTAGTCTCCTTCTGCTTGGACCTGGCGTGGGTCAAGCGCGGCGGCGACGATCCAGTAAACATCGCGCGCTATCTCTTAGATCGCGACCGCATTGGCTATTTCCACCTCAAAGACACCACGTCCGATGAATGGATGGAGCTGGGGCGCGGCGAGGTCGATTTCTCCGCCGTGCTGCCGCTGATCACCGAGCGCTATGATGGCTGGCTGGTCGTCGAGCAGGACGAGGTGCAACGCGCGCCGGTCGAGAGCGCGCGCATCAGCCGCGAGTACCTGCGCGCGGAGTTTGGCATTTAGTTCAGCAGATTGAGCAGATGAAGCAGATGAAGC
>JBKHCQ010000168.1:0-7479 GCA_046541755.1 Anaerolineales bacterium
TGGGGACGGCGCCCACGACGTGGCCATCGCGCAGGACGGTCACGCGGTCGCTGATCGCCATTACCTCGTCCAATTTGTGGCTGATGAAGATTACCGAGAGGCCATCGCGGCGCAGGCGTTCCAGCGTCTCGAAGAGCGCGTCGACCTCCTGAGGAATCAGAACCGCCGTTGGCTCATCTAAGATGAGCACGCGCGCGTCGCGGTAGAGCGCTTTGAGAATCTCCACACGCTGCTTCTGCCCCACGGAGAGGCGGCGCACCAACGCGCTGGGCGCGACCTCCAGTCCGAAAGCATGCGCGGCCTCGGCCACGCGCTGCTCCGTCTCGGTGCGATGCAGGCGGAAGCTGTCGGTGAAGCCTAACACGACATTTTCGGCCACCGTCAGCGGCGGCACGAGCGCGAAGTGCTGCGTCACCATCCCGATGCCCTGTGCGATTGCGTCCTTGGGCGAGTGGATTTCGACGGCTTCGCCGTTGACGTAGATCGCGCCTTCATCTTGGTGATAGAGACCGTAGAGGATGCGCATCAGCGTGGTCTTGCCCGCACCATTTTCGCCCAGCAGCGCGTGGATTTCGCCAGGGCGCAGCTTAAAATCCACGTGATCGTTGGCCGCCACCGGGCCAAATCGCTTGGTGATGGCATGCATCTCAACGATATGTTGCATAGGGTCTCCCACGGCTTAACTAAAAATTCCTCTCCCTGTGATGATCAACATCACGGGGAGAGGGAGATCGAGCTTATTGAGTTAGTTGGTCGGGGCTGGGGTGGCTTCGTCGATGTTCACGCGGAAGAGGCCGTCAAGGATTTCTTGTTGGCGTTGCTCCACCAACTCGAGAATGTCATCAGGGATCTGTTCATCCATGCCATGATACGGCGCGAGGCGGGCGCCGCCCTTGCCCATCATGCTGAAATCCTTCAGATCCTGGGCCGTGTAAGAACCGGCGTTGAGCTGCTGGACAATGTACTTCACCGTCGGCCCCATATCCCAGACCGGGCCGGTCAGGACGTGATCTGGTCCCAATTCGTACTGATCGCTCATATTGCCGAAGGCCCACAGATCGTTTTCCACGGCGGCTTCGATGACGCCGAACCGCTCGGCGAAGAGGACATCGGCGCCGGCATCGATCTGCGCCAGAGCCGCTTCCTTCGCGGCGGCGGGATCGAACCAGCTATTGATGAAGCTCACCAGGACGCGGGCATCGGGATTAACCTCTTTCACGCCGTCGATGTAGGCGTTGACGATGCGGTTGACCTCCGGGACGGGGTGGCCGCCCACGACGCCGATGACGTTGGATTCCGTCATACCGCCCACGATGAGGCCGCAGAGGTAAGCCGGCTCGTGAATCCAGTTGTCGAAGACGGAGACGTTCGGCTCCGCCGGGCCAAGGCCAGAGCCAAAGACGAAGGCGATGTCGGGGTATTCGGCCCCGACGCGGCGCACGGCTTCCTCGTTGCCGAAAGCGTCGCCAAAAATCGCGTCGGGCTTCTGCTGCTCGGCCACCTCGCGGAGCACGCGCTCCATATCGCCCGCGTAGCCGATGTCATCCGTCCACTCGTAGCGGATCTCGCCGGCATCGGCGGCCTCTTGCAGCGCTTCGTGAATCACGCCGTCCCACGGCTCCTCGATGGGCGTGGCGAAGGCCGCGTAGATGAAAGGGACACCCGCTTCGCCGCCATCGCCATCGCTGCCAGGAGGCGCGCACCCAACGCTTGCTACCAACATAGCCAAGACTACCAGCATCAAACTCCAGCGTTTGCGTAACATCTCTTTCTCCTCCATTAGAACACAGGAAATGGTAATTGGTGAAATGTAGACTTTCGCACGGCTTAGGTAGTTCCAGAAATTTAACCCTTCCAAACCTGGTACTTTTTCCTCAGAAAACTGCCCATTTTTGGGGATTGATTTTCTTGGAATGGCCTTATTTACGATGCTTCGTCATCCGGCTAATGTTTGGGTATCTCTTTGGATGTCACCTCCTTGGTGTGATTGGGATGGCTACGCTTCCAAATCGAAGAGAATATCCAGTAGATCATCCGCGAGTCGCTCCTGCCACGCGAAGTCCCCTTCCTGACGGGCGGCTTCAATGTCGGCGAGGAGGACCTCTAATTCCTCCCGGTCATCCGGGGCCAGCGCTTCATCCCCTTCTAATTCCAGGAGATGGCCCGCCCGATCGAGCAAGGCCGGGTCGATGGGGGTTTCAATATCCACGTTGACCTCATCGTAGGCGCGCAGGGCGTGGCGGGCTTCCAGAAGCTCCTCCTCGCTGAGGCGCTGTTTGGTCGCCTCGACGGTGATCGCTTCCTCCTTGCCCGTCTGGCGATCTTTGGCCGTCACGTGCAGGATGCCGTTCACATTGAAGTCGAACTCGACGGTGACCTCGGCCAATTCCCCCGGTGCTTCTGGCTCTAGATCCGTGATTAAGAAGTTGCCAAGAGGTGTGTTCTGCGAGGCGATGGGGTGTTCTCCCTGATAGACTTCAATTTTAATCGTGTCTTGATCAGGAAAGAGGGTGTTAAAGACATCGGCTTTGGTCACGGGGATGGTGGTATTGCGGTGGATCAGGACCTTATAGCGGTCGGAGACGATGCGCCCGCCGTGAATCTCCGCTATAGCGATGCCCAAGGAGTGCGGCGTGACATCGACCAAGATCGCGTCAATCGGTTCGCCGGCGATGATGCCTGCCTGGACGCCGGCGCCCAGGGCGACGACCTCCTCTGGATTGAGGGACATCACCGGCTCAATGCCGATGTGATTGGCCATCAGCTCCCACACCGCCGGGATGCGCGAGGAGCCGCCGACCATCAAGACCTGCGTTAATTCGTCCGGGGTGATTTTTCCATCTTCCAGGACCTGATCAACCGAATCAATGGTCAACTCTAGGAGATCGGCAATTTCCTCCTCGAACTCATGGCGGCCGATTTCGTGCTCCAGGTGTAGCGGGACGCCATTCTTCTCCGCGATGTATTCCTCTTTGATCCAGGTGAAGGGCTGCGATGACAGTTCGATTTTAGCCGCTTCGGCGGCGCGCAACAAGCGCGCCCACGCCCGGCGATCCTCGCGCAGGTCGATGCCGTGCTCTGCCTTAAACGCCTCGGCCACGAGATTGGCCAACTTCTCATCGAAGTCGTCGCCGCCGAGGTGGGTGTTGCCGTGACTGGCGCGCACCTCGACGATGCCATCCATCATCTCCACCAGTGAGACATCGAAGGTGCCGCCGCCCAGGTCGTAGACTAACGCTATCTGGTCGGTGGTGCGGTCGAGGCCGTAGGCTAAGGCCGCCGCCGTCGGCTCGTTGATAATCCGCCGCACGTTGAAGCCCGCGATGCGCCCCGCGTCGCGCGTGGCTTGCCGCGCCGCATCGGAGAAATAGGCCGGCACGGTGATGACCGCATCGGAAACTTCCGCGCCCAGGTTTTCCTCGGCGATGCCTTTTAATTCGCGCAGGATGAAAGCCGAAATCTCCTGCGGACTGAATTCGTGATTGCCCATAGTGACGCGGCGCGCCGTGCCCATCGAGCGCTTGATGGAGCGTACCGTGTTCTCTGGGTTGAGGACATACTGGTTGCGGGCGGGCGTGCCCACCAGCCACTGGCCTCCCGGCGCATAGGCCACCACCGAGGGGATGATGCGCTCATCTCCGTTGGGGAGCATCACCGGGCGGCCATCTTTGACAATCGATACACCTGAATTCGTCGTTCCTAAGTCAATACCTACAATGGGGTTCATATACTCTGATTTCTCCTCTTCTCATTTATTTTTAGATTTGTAGCCGTTTGTATGATGAGCAAAGTTTCAAGCCCTCGTCCCCGAGGGCGTCTAGGCAGTTCAAAGATGCTCTTAAAAAGGTCCCCGGGACGGGGACTGAGAGCTTTTTTTGAAATGTTATGAGTAGACGACCACCTCGGCGTAGCGCAACACGCCGGACGGCGTGCGATAGCCGCGTCGTTCCTCGGCGGCGATAACGCCTGGCGCGCCGTCGTCCGCTGTGATTTTCTCCACGGCCACGTGCTGATAGGGATCGAATTTGTGGCCCACCGTGGGAATGGGCGTGACGCCCTCGGCCGCCAACATCGATAGCAGGCGCTCGCGCACCAAGCGCAAGCCGTCTATCCAGTTGGCCAACTTCGCGCGGTCGGCCGGCGAGACTAAGTAGGCCTGCTCCGGCCTGAGTCTTCCTGATTGGGCGACCTTATCGCGCTGCGCCAAGTATTGCTTGCCGTTGGCAATCGCGGCGTCCAGGCCGTCCAACGTGGGCAGCAGGGCGGAGAGCCACGCCTGTTTGGCTACTGTTACCTCTTTTTCGATCAATGCCGCGATGGTTTGCTCTTCGCGGCTCTGTTGCTCCCGCAAAGATTGCAGGGCAGATTGCAAGCGATCCGCCTGGGATTCTGTCAGCATGTTTGCCTTATACTGGGTCTTCCCCAGCTTGCGGATCTCCTGCTCTAATTTCTCCAATTGTGCGCCGTTTTTGCCATTGGCACCGGTGGTTGATGTGGAACTCTTCTGCTCCACCTGGGATAGGAGGTCGGCCAACGTCGCCCAGACTAACCGCCGATCACTCATCGTATAATCCCACCTCGCGATAATCCTCTTCAAAGTTGCGCCGGCCTAAATCGCCGTGAAGCTCCAGTAATTTCCAGACATGATCGCCGTGGAACTCTAAGTCAGGGTTGCGGCGTCGTTTGCGGGGTCGCCAGGGCGGCGGCGGCTGGAAGAGGAAGAGGTCGGTCTCTGCCTTAGCGTCCTCGGTGCGCAACTTCTCATAGGCGGCGCGGATTAACTTGAACGTGGCGGCATCCTCTTCCGGCGGATGCTCGCGTACTAATCGAAAGTAGGCGTGCTTTACCTGTCGCCGCGCTGCGCCGCGCTGCAATCCCAATACTGCATAGGGATCTTCACTTTCAAAATTCGGCTCCGGCACATTCGCCTCATCGCCTAAACTCGGCGTTTGAAAACCTCTCTCTGTCATTGTTCTATCTCATCCCTCCCACTAAAATTCGTCAGAAAATGGCCCGCCTGGCCCGCCTGGGCCGAACGGGCTATTGAGCAACATGTTCAATAGGTCGGGCGGCATTGTCAGTATATCACGAATCATTCGGATGCGGTCCAACTCTTCTCGGTCATGCTCTCGACGCGCTATAGTTTCTGCTTTTCTCAAATAACGCCGGGATTGGCGTTCGTCATCTTGACGTAACGCGAGCAATGCCAAGGTAGTGTACGCCGCGCTGGGTTTCTGATCCGCCTCGATGGCGCGATTGAGATATTCTTCGGCCAGCTCATACTGCTGGGTCATCGCGGATAACATCTCGCCGATTTGGAGCAAGATCAATGAATTTGGCTCGCTTTTCTCTATGGCTTTCTCAAACCACTTCTGCGCCAGTTCGACGCCTTCCTGGTCTGTGTAGCGCGTGTCTTCAACGTAATAGGTGCCAATCGCCATATAGGCGTCGGGCGGGACCTCGGGCAGGGTCTCTTCAGCTTGCGCCATGACCTCAACGGCTTTGTCCGATTCTCTGGCCATCAGCCATAGTTCGACGCCCGCCATATATTCCTTCATCGTGAGCTTATCTCGATCCAAGATTCTGTCCACGCATGCTTGCACTTCATCCATGTCATCGGCCATCACATGGCAACGACCTAAGAGTGTAAGCACATCCACATTTTTGGGTTGATAGTCCAACGTCCGTTGGAGCATCTCTTGGGCATAGTTGATGTTGCCCCACCGCAAGCCATCCTCCGCCTCATTGAGGTAATAATCGATGAGGGCCTGTTGGGCCTCCAAGTTATTAGGCTCAAGTTCCAGGGCGCGTTGCAAATAACTCGGCGCGGCGCTCTGTTCCCACCACCGCGCGTGGGCGGCCAGCACCTCTCCCATCAAGATGAGCGCGGGTACATAATCAGGATCGCGTTCTAGGATGCGTTCCAACTCGTTTTCGGCGGCCTGAAATTGTCCATTATCTAACAGCCCCCGAACTAGCTCCATTCGGGTCTCCAAATTGTCGGGATTCCATTTTACGGCCATGCGATACACGTGGACGGCCTCATCGTATTCCCCGACCTTGATGTAGGCTTGCGCCGCGCGCTTCCACAGTTGCGCGACTTCCTCATGGCTGATGGCGTCCCGGTGATCGTCTTTGCGCGGACGGCGGCGCAGTACTTCGCGCCACGTCTTTGCGGCTTGGAGATAATCCTCGTGCCGCTCATAGGCCAGCGCGAGGTTATAGGCCGCGCGGAAGCTGCCGTCCTCCAGATCATAAGCCTTTTGCCAGTGATCCTCCGCCCGCGACCAATCCCCTTGCTTGGCGGCCTCGTAGCCCAAGCGATGGTGCGCCTGCGCGCGCAACCCCTTGAGGCTGGGCTTATCGGGGCGATAGCGCGCAGCTTTGCGGGCCGCCTTCAGCGCGCCTTGCGCATCATCCGCCTCCAAGCGTGCCTCCGCCAACCGATGGAAGCTTTCCCCCAAGTTGAGCGTGAGCGAAGGGGTGTCCATCCCCAGAGATTCGGCTTTTAACCAATGCTGCCGCGCCGCTTCCCAATCCTCTCGTTGGCCGGCTGTGTTGCCCAGGTAATAATGAATGAAGGCTGTCTTCTCCGCTGTCTCAGAGGTCTCCAACGCTTCGTTGAGCAGCGAGGCGGCCTTGTCCAACTCTCCCTCATCCAATGCCACCACGCCATGCCACAGCGGCGGCGCCGCGTCATCTAATTTGTAGGGGCGGCGCCGGAATGTCTGAACATCGCGCAACATCGCCCGCTCGGTCTCGGTCAAATCGTCCCATACCGCGTGCTCCTCTGGGGATCTCTCTTGCTGGAGCAAGGCCAGGGATAGAGGAAACGTTACCCGCTCGGCGAATTCGGACTCACTTTTGCGCAAACTCTCGTAAATCCGGTGCGCCCCTGCTTGATCCCCTTGCAGATGTAGGCCCAAGCCCAAATGATAAGTAAAACGGAGGTCGTTGGGATACATCTCTCGCGCGCGCCGGAGATCCTCCACCCCCGCCCTCACTTTATCCTGCTGATGAATGCGCTCGATGCCGCGCCGGAAGTAGGCCTCCGCGAAGATCCGCTTCGGTTGCATCTTTTTAAACTGCTCGCCAACGCGCTGCCAGAGATCAATGGCCGCGTCATAGTCGCCTTCAAGGAATGCGCGGTGTCCTCGTTCGCGGAGCCTCGCCGCGCCTTGTCGATTGCGTCTTCTTGCCATAAATCACTTTCTCCCATAATAGACATCTCGTATAGCAAATTATCCCCTAACCTTGAGGTATGGGGGATAATTCTAATAGACTTCTTCTAAATAAGATTATACTCTCAAACATCAAACTTACCAGTTTAGCTAGGGGTGTGACGGTTGATCGTAGGAAAAGATGAACTTGCGTCGCCTGCGCCTGCGGATGAATCGCAGGCTAAAAGCTGAAGTCGGCTAAAGACCAATACCCGTGAATAAGATTACGTGAGCCTTTGACCCTATACTGCAAAATATA
>JBKHCQ010000169.1:0-7453 GCA_046541755.1 Anaerolineales bacterium
GCAATTATGTCATTTCGCCTTCGGTATGGATCTTCTCTTGTATGATAATGCCAATCTACGATTTTTACAAGGTTATCATCATGGGGCAAACGAAGCAGTTCTAAGGTGTCCGAGATACACGAGGTTGCGCGCTAAGCGATTTATTGCCCACATCAACTCCAACTTCGTTTGCCCAATGTGGCGTCCTCGCGGCCACGTCTAACTGTAACCGACTCGTAATGCGTCTTGTCTCTCCCTTCGCGTATGATGAGAGAAAAATGAAAACTTGTGTTCATGTTAGAAACAAGTAAAATGTTAAAAGTCTCTTGGAAGTTTGAGATTAGAAGTTGGATGGATATTGGAGGATCAGGTGGCAATCTACAACGTTAACGGACAGCAGCTTCACGTGATCGAAGAGGGGCAACCCAACCGCCAGGTCGCGCTGCTCATCCACGGTTGGTCCAGCTCGTGGTACGCGATGTCGCCGCTCCTCGGCCTGCTCGGCCAGCGATTCCGCGCCATCGCCGTGGATCTGCCCGGCTACGGCGAATCGCCGCGCCTCCAGCAGCGGACGACCATCCCCCAGTACGCCGATCTGCTGGCGGAGTTCATCGCCCAGGTGAGCGATGGGCCGGTCGTGCTGATCGGCCACTCGATGGGCGGGATGACGAGCGTGACGTTGGCGCTGCGCCACCCGATCCTGGTGGAGCGGATGGTGCTCCTCGGCCCGACGATCACGGGCAAACTATCCACCTACATTAACATGGTCGTCTCGCCCATCACCCTGATGGAGCGCTTTGGGTTGGGCGATTTCATCGTCTCGGCGGTCGAGCGGGCCTTCGTCGGGATCAGCGACCGCTTTATGCGCCCGGCCTCATTCGCGGAGCGGACGGGCATCACTCAGGATGATTACAAGCGCATCCGCGACGACGCCCGACGCCCCGGTCAGGGGCGCGTGCGGGCGGAGTGCTTCATCGCGATGCGGGATAACGACCTCAGCGGCCAACTGCACAACGTCGAGCAGCCGGCGCTGGTGATCTGGGGCGCGGAAGATAACACCGTCCCCCTGCGCGACGCGGGCGTGGTGGCGGATGAATGGCCGGAGGCCGATCTTCGCATCCTGCCCAAGGCGGGGCACTGGCCCCAGTTCGAGGCGACGGAGACGACGCGCCGCTTAGTCGCGGCCTATCTGGGCCTGCCCCTCTCCAGCGAGAAGATCCACGCCCCGGTCGGCGACGAGGAGCTGATGCAGACTCGCGAGATCGCGCAATTCTTGGCCCACTCCGACATCGGCAATGACCTCAATATGGCCCAGCGCATCCGATTGGCGGCGCAATGCGAGCCGCGCACCTTCGCGCCGGGCCAGGTGATCGTCTCCGAGGACGATGAGGGCAGCGAGTTCTACATCGTCCACAGCGGCGCCGTCGAGGTGTGGAGCGACCCGGATCAGCCCGGCGCCGAGGATCATCACGATTCCCGGCACGTCACCGACCTCAAGCCCGGCGTCATCACCGGCGAGATCGCGATGTTCGATCAGGGCCTGCGCAGCGCCGATCTCATCGCCGGCGAGGATGGCGCGACGGTGTTGGCCTTCCCGCGCGAGCGCATCCTCGCCCTCTGCGAGGATGACGCGGTCTTGGGCACCCAACTGCTCTGGAACATCAGCACCGCGATGACCCACCGCGTGCGCTTCATCCTCTGGCAATTACAGCGCGCCCAACGTCAATTGGATGCGGATCGCGCCGCGTTGGAGGAATCTACGGCGTAGCTAATCCCAGATAAACGTTTCAGTTTCAAGGACCCGACAGGTCGCCGAAACCTGTTGGGTCTTTTGCATTTGACCCTCGTCCAAGCTCTGTTACACTGGAGCTAGAAGAAAAATACGCAATACGATCTTCTTCTCGCGTTTCACGCAGTCTAAAACAAATCGCCGTAATCATAACGCTTTCGACATAGGAGACATAATGTTGCAAGACTCTTACCATCGACCCATTCAGTACCTGCGCGTCTCGGTGACCGACCGCTGTAACCTGCGCTGCGTCTATTGCATGCCGGCCTCCGGCGTGCCCAACATCCCGCACGAGGAGATCCTCCGCTATGAGGAGATCGTGCGCATCGTGCGCCTGGCGGTGGAGATGGGCATCGTGCACGTGCGACTCACGGGCGGGGAGCCGTTGGTTCGCAAGGATATCGTCGAGTTGGTGCGCGAGCTGGGTGCGATCCCCGGCCTGGATGATCTGGCGATGACGACCAACGGCATCCTGCTCGCGAAGTACGCGCAGCCGCTGGCCGAGGCCGGCCTGAAGCGCGTCAACATCAGCCTGGATACGCTTTCCCCGGCGCGATTTCAGCGGATCACGCGCTTGGGCAGCTTGGATCAGACGTTGGCCGGCCATCAAGCGGCGTTGGACGCGGGCCTGCGCCCGGTGAAGGTCAACACCGTCGTCGTGCGCGGGCTGAACGACGACGAGATCATCGATCTGGCGCGGTTGACGATGCAGCCCGATTGGCACCTGCGCTTCATCGAGATGATGCCGCTGGGCGAGGGCGCGCATTGGACGGGCGACGGCGTCGTCCCCACGGCGGAGATTCGCGCCCGCGTCGAGGCGGCCTGCGGTGAACTGACGCCGGTCTCCAAGGCGGGGGCGGGCGTCGGGCCGGCGCGTTACTATCAGCTCCCCGGCGCGGAGGGCACGCTGGGCTTCATCAGCCCGGTGACGGAGCACTTTTGCTTCACCTGCAATCGCCTGCGTCTCACCTCCGATGGGCAAATCCTGCCCTGTCTGCTTTCTGATCTGGCATTTGACCTGCGCACGCCGCTGCGCGCCGGCGCCGACGACGCGACGATGCGCGACATCTTCAATCAGGCCGTGCGCGCCAAACCCCACCAGCATCACCTGGCGGATGCGCCGGAAGAGCACAAGCTGCCGATGTCGGCGATTGGCGGGTGATCCAAATGAGTGAACGACGAGACGAGGCGCAGTTGACGCATGTGGATGAGCAGGGCGCGGCGCGGATGGTCGATGTGGGCGGGAAGGCCGTCACCGCGCGGGAGGCCATCGCGGCCGGCGAGGTGCACATGCAGCCGGAGACGCTGGCGTTGATCCAGAGCGGCGAGGCGGCCAAGGGCGACGTGCTGGCGGTGGCGCGCGTGGCGGGCATCATGGCCACCAAGCGCGCGTCCACGCTCATCCCCTTGTGCCATCCCCTGCCGATCACCAACGCCGAGGTGCGCTTTACGTTTGATAGTGACGATACGGAGGGCGTGGCGGCCTCGCGGATCAACATCAGCGCGCGCGTGCGCTGCACGGGCGTCACCGGCGTGGAGATGGAGGCGCTCACGGCGGTGAGCGTCGCCGCGCTGACGATTTACGATATGTGCAAGGCCGTGGATCGCGGGATGAAGATCCAGAACATCCGGCTGATCGAGAAGCACGGCGGGAAGAGCGGCGATATTATCTTGGAGGAACTGGATGATGACATCTAAAACGGGCAAAACGGGCGAAGTGAGGGCGGTGTGCGTCAGTGAGAAAAAGGGCGTGGCGAAGCAAGATATCGGACACGCTGTGTTGCGGGTGGATTGGGGCATCGAGGGCGACGCGCACGCGGGCGATTGGCATCGGCAGATCTCGCTGTTGGCGTGGGAATCCATCGAGACGATGCGCGCCCAGGGCCTCAATGTGCGGGCCGGCAGTTTCGCGGAGAACATCACCACCACGGGGATGACGCTGCACACGTTGCCCGTGGGCGCGCGCCTGCGATTGGGCGCCGCCCTGGTCGAAGTCACCCAGATCGGCAAGGTGTGCCACGATCGCTGCGCCATCTTCCACGCCGTGGGCGATTGCGTTATGCCCCGCGAGGGCATCTTCGTCCGCGTGCTCGAACCGGGTGAGGTCGCTGTTGGCGATGCGATTGAGGTTGTGGATTAAGACATCGAGCCAGACGTGAGGTGAACTTGAATTTGGATGGGTCGCGACTCTTCCCTCGATCACCCTTATCAGATGAGACATATCCAGGGCCGAAGCTCCCCTTCTACTTCCTCATCCTCGTCGCCGTCATCAGCACCCTGCGCAGCCTCATTCACATCTTAGCGCCGGATGGCGGCGCGCACTCGATTGCCGGCGTTGCTGTGGATGTTCAGGGCGGCGCGAATATCGTCGCGATGTTCGCGCAGTGGGGCGCGAGCCAGCTCATCCTCGCGCTCTTTTATTGGCTGGCGATCCTGCGCTATCGGCGCCTCGTCCCTCTGATGTTACTCGTGGTGGTTATCGAGCAACTACTGCGCCTCGGCATCGGCCAACTCAAACCCCTCGACGTCGCCGCCCCTCCGCCCGGCGCGATAGGCAGCCAACTCCTCCTGCCGCCGGCCATCTTCGCCTTTCTCTGGGCATTGCATCGCAGCCCGCCAGATCATGAGGGCGCCAAATTTTGACATTAGACTGACGTTTGACTTTAGTTGACTTGCAACTTTCAACTTTCAACTTGCAACTTTCAACTTGCAACTTGCAACTTGCAACTATTTTATACAAGGAGGTTATGATGGCGAAGAAGAAGCGCGTACTATTCAAGAGCAAAGAACGACGAGATTTGCAGAGCATCTCCGCCTTTATGCATCAATTGGCCGATAAATTGGCCGAAGGCGAAGTTCTCTTGCGCCAGGGTGCGGATGAAGTCGCCGTGGCCGTGCCGGACAATCTTCAGCTTTCATTGAAGGTCAAGGAGAAGGTGAAGAAAAGCAAGACCAAGCACACCTTTAAGATCACCCTCAAATGGGTGGATGACGAGACATCCGGCGGTGTGGTCACGCTGGGAAACTAACTCATGGGTGATTTCGGCACTATAATGTAGCCGATATCGCCATCCAAATTGGAGAGGATGCGATGGAGAAAATCGAAAAAAGCGACGCGGAATGGAAAGCGGAATTGACCGACGAGGAGTACCGCGTGATGCGCAAGAAGGGCACCGAGCGCGCCTTCACGGGCGAATATCATGATTTCTACGAGCCGGGGGTCTATCGCTGCGCGGCGTGTGGCCTGCCACTCTTTGAAGCGGAGACCAAATTCCACTCCGGGTCGGGCTGGCCCAGCTTCTACGCCCCGGCGGACGAGGAGCACGTTGAAACCCGTCCCGACTTCAGCTTCTTTTCCGTGCGCACTGAGGTGACCTGCGCGCGCTGCGGGGCGCATCTGGGGCATGTCTTTGAGGATGGCCCGGAGCCGACGGGGTTGCGCTACTGCATTAACTCGGTGGCGCTGGACTTTTCTGCTGAGGAATCCGGCGGTGAGGGGATGGACAACAAGGCCAGGGCGAGTTAGGGGATTCGAGAAATTAAGACCTTCCAAAAATGCCGATGTTTACGGTATTTACGGTAGGGAGGAAAAATTTTGTGTCTCTACCTGGGGATGTTTCAAGAGATAGTAGAAATTGGTTTACACTTTTATTTTGCGTAAAAATTCAATCTCTTACCTGGGAGGTTTTTTTCCTCTGAGATTAAAGAGAGCCGTTTTTCAGCGAGGAGAGACGCAGATTCATAATTTCCCCCTGGCACTGCTGATGTCTCGCTATGGAATCCATAAACTGCTCTAGATTCTCCCCGATGATTGCCTCGATCATCAGCGACATCACAGAAAGCCCGGCGGTGTAGTTGGGGATGAGGAGCGGGGAATTGCTTTCGACATTCAACGTAATCTTGGCGATCTTGGCCGCCGGAGCTTCTCGCGAATCCGTCAGCACGATGGTCGTGATGCCCTGTTGATCTGCCATTTGCATTAGATGCGCTGTATCGATACCGGGGATGCCCAAAGTAAAAGCTAAGAGGGCATCCCCGGTATCCATTTTTTGGAGATTGGTGGTCGTTTCCATCATCCCCGGCTGAAATGCTGTGGTAGGAATTTCCACCAGCTTTAAGACCTGGGCGAAGAATTTTGCTAAGGAGAAGCAGATAAACTCGCCCGTCACCCAGATATGTGGGGCGTCCTGTAGGATATGTAACGCCTTTTGTAGGTTGCCATTTTCGCGCTGGACTAAGTCCGAGACACTCTCTCGGTTGATCTTGTAGAGTTTTTGAAGCAGCGGTTCGTCTCCCTCAAGCGCCTTGTAATGGGCTATCATCCTTTGGCGGTTCACATCGCGCTGAAGTTGAGCGGCGAGCACTTCGTAACTTGGATATCCCAAATATTGGGCGAAGTAAAAGATAGTCACGGGGTAAATCTCTATACGACGGGCAATCTCCGCCTGGGGTAAATGGGCAGCATCTGCCGGATGCTCTAGGATAAAATCCGCTATCTTGCGAAAGCCCTGGGTCAAGCTTTCATAGCTCTCGCGAATCTTAACTTCGATTGGCGAGTTGGCTATACTGTCTTCATGCATATCGTCCTCTTAAAAATCCCGATGATGAGGGCAGCCATAAAATAGACTAAAAAGCGCTGGAGAGGGAATGATGACTCTAACCCATCAAATTCGTGGTCACTCAGCAAAAATCTCGTGGGTAGGCCTCTTTCTGAGATAGAAAGGATTCCACTGAAAAAAGCTAAAGAGGCTCGCAAAGCCGCTAAGGAAATAATAAGGTAAAGGTTAATTTCGTGATCAAAAACAGTGATGGGATGAATAAAATTAAATCAAACCTTAAAAATCTTGGCGACTTTGCGTCTTGGCGTGAGATAGTCCCCTTCTTTCAGGTGAGTCATTAAAGACTTTTTTACATTGTTACTAGGTTACTAGATTACTAGGTTGCGGATGGAGGGCGCTAATAGCGCTTGGCGATTGCACCCGGCGAATTCCTGAAGAGCCTAAGTTTCTCCTTCAGAACTCCGTAAACTCAATTTTAACACTTTCCAGACGATAAGTCAATTTTCTATTTCCCGGAGCAGGATTCTTTAGTTGACGTTGCGCAAGATCGTGGTACTATAAGGTCTGTCTGTCGCATCCCCCGAAGCACCCCTCAGATGGGCGGTTAGCTCAGTTGGCCAGAGCGCTTCTCTTACACGGAAGAGGCCACAGGTTCAAGTCCTGTACCGCCCACTTCTTTTTTATCTCCACGCGCAGTATTTCGCGCAGTATTTCACCCCCGATGGATTGCTTTGTTTGCCCCCGCTGGGATGATCTTTTTTCCCACTGCTAGTGTGCTATAATAAGAGACGTGATGCCATCCCCGTTCTGTAGCTTAGGCGGATGATAGATAGCAAAAAAATAGGAGGAATATATGAATGAACGAAATAGCACGTCGCAAATTGTCATGAAGATTGTCAGCGTCATCATACTGCTGAGCATGTTGTTGGGCTTCTTCGCGTTTCTCTTTCAATCGCAATATGCGCCGCAATATGCGCCGCAATACGCGCCGCTGCTGTTGATGTGGTAGTCGCCGATCGGTCATCGATTCTTCGTTGGGGATGCTTCCTTCATTCATTAGCCGCGCATTAGCCGCGCATTAGCCGCGCCTCTCGCTACCCTATGTTTCCTAATAGATGAAGGAAAA
>JBKHCQ010000170.1:0-7428 GCA_046541755.1 Anaerolineales bacterium
AACTTGTAACTTGCAACTTGTAACTTGCAACTTGTAACTTATTTGATCAAAGGAGCCACATCTATGAACAAAAATTATGTTGAGAATTTGGGATGGTGGGAGGCGATCTTACATCGCTTGCGTCTCGCTTGGTATCTGTTGTTAGATGAGCGCGTGCCAATCATCACAAAACTGACGCTCGCGCTCGTGGTAGCCTATGTGCTTTCGCCCTTGGATTTAATCCCTGATGTCTTGTTAGGGCTGGGACAGTTGGACGATCTGGCCATCTTTTTGTTGGGCCTGCAATTGTTCATCAATCTTAGCCCCCCTGAGATCGTCGCGGAAGTGCAGCGCAAGTTGGCCCCTGATGCGGAAGGACAGGTCATCGATGTCGAAGTGATCAATCCCTATGAAGAGTCGTGAGAACCAGCAACCAGTAATCAGCAACCAGTAATCAGCAACCAGTAAAGGAGGATGTTTTGAAGACCTTAGTTGAATGCGTACCGAATTTTAGCGAAGGCCGGGATACAGAAGTCATCGCAGCGATTGTCGCGGAGATGCGCGCCGTCTCGGAGGTGCAAGTATTGGATGTAGAATCGGATGCGGATCACAATCGCAGCGTCGTCACGTTGGTGGGGCCGCCGGCCGCCGTGCAGCAAGCAGCCTTCAAGGGGATCAAAAAGGCGGCGGAGTTGATCGATATGGACGAGCACGAGGGCGAACATCCCCGCCTCGGCGCGACGGATGTGGTGCCTTTCGTGCCCGTCAGTGGCGTGCTGATGAACGAGTGCATCGCGATGGCCAAGGATCTGGGGCGGCGCGTCGGCGAGGAACTGGGCATCCCCGTCTATCTCTACGAGCGCGCGGCGACTCGCCCCGATCGAGAAAATCTGGAGGACATCCGCCGGGGCGAATATGAGCAGTTGAAGAAAGAGATTGGCGAGAACCCGGATCGCGAGCCGGACTTCGGGCCGTCTGAGCTAGGCAAAGCCGGCGCCACGGTCATCGGCGCGCGCCCCTTCTTGATCGCCTTCAATGCTTACCTCAACACCGACGACGTCAGCATCGCGCGGAAGATCGCCAAGGCCATCCG
Source organism: Anaerolineales bacterium (assembly GCA_046541755.1). GTDB lineage: Bacteria > Chloroflexota > Anaerolineae > B4-G1 > SLSP01 > JAAAOZ01. Next base: position 1,073 of record JBKHCQ010000170.1, read on the forward strand.
CAACTCCAGCGGCGGCTATCGCTACATCAAGAGCATGGGCATTATGGTCGCGGGCCAGGCGCAGGTCTCGATGAACCTGACCAACTTTCTGCGCACGCCCATCTATCGCGTGGTGGAGACCATCCGGCGGGAGGCGGCGCGCTACGGCGTGGCTATCACCCACACGGAGCTGGTCGGTCTGACGCCGCAGAGCGCGCTTATGGAATCGGCGCAGTGGTACTTGCAGCTTGATCTCTTCGACACTGATCAGATCCTGGAAAATAAGCTGGCCGCGATAGACGAAGGCGCGCCGGTAGGCTTTTTAGATGCGGTGGCCGCCAACAGCCCGACGCCGGGCGGCGGATCGGTGGCGGCCCTGGCCGGCGCGCTGGCGGCCGCGCTCGCGACGATGGTCGGGCACGTCACCATCGGCAAGCGGCGCTACGCCGATGTCCACGAGGAGGTCAGCGACGCGATCGTCGCTTCGGAGAAGCTGCGCCGGTCGCTCACCAAGCTGATGCGCGAGGATAGCGCCGCCTTCGAGGCGCTGATGGCCGCCTTCAGGCTGCCCAAATCGACGGCGGAGGAGAAGGCCGCCCGCCAGGAGAAAATCCAGCAGGCGACGATCAAGGCGGCGGAGGTGCCGCTGGCCACCGCCCGCGAGGCGTTAGCCGCGATGGAACAGGCGCTCATCGTCGCGCGCAAAGGCAACGAAAACGCCGTCACCGATGCGGCCACGGCGGGCTGGATGGCGATGGCGGCCATTCAAGGCGCGTCGCTCAACGTCCGCATCAACGCCAAGACGGTCCAGGATGACGAAAAGCGGGCCACCTGGCTGGCCGAACTCTCGCGCATCCAGACCCGCGCGGACTCCCTGCTGGCGCAGATCCAAGAGACCGCCGTGGAGCGCGGGGGATTGTAATAGGGCGCGTCATTGGTTTTGTTAGATAACCAAGTCGGGGCGGGATGTGCATCCCCGCCCCGACTTTCTGTTTTTTCTGTTCCGTTCGTAGTTAGGCATCCGCTGCGCGATGAAAATGAAATGGAGTGCCGTTGCAATCAAGTGACGCTACTTCGCTGCCGCTTCGTAGCTAACTACAAACTTTTTTCTTGATAAAGCGGCGGAACCGTATCCGCCACCGTGCGACGAAAATCCGGGTGCTCCAAGATGATAAACTCCACATGGATCAAGTGCGTTAGCGTCTCGCGAAGCTCTTGGAGGAAGGGGCGCATAATGCTTTCGTGTTGCGGTTGCTCGATCCCCGGCCTCAACTGAAGCCCCAAGGTCAACTGCGGCGCGCTCTCGCCCAGTTGGAGTTGGAAGAGATACGCGGCGATGATGTCCGGATGCGCTTTGAGGACGGCGCGAACCTCCGCTTGCCAACCGGGGGGGAGCGGCTGATCCGGCGCACTGATTATCACGCGGGCGCCGGCCGGCAGCTTGCGACGCGAGACCCCCGGCGCGTCCTCTAATCGACTCTGCGCCAGCGCCGCGATCTCCGCGCGCGTGAGCCGCGCTCGGACGGGGCCGCCGGGATTGAGGATCATCTCGGCGACAGGATGCTGGATCAGCAGGGGGAAGAGATCCACGCCGTGCATCGCCACGTAAGCCAGCCCCTCCGGCTTCCAGGCCAGCACGGCCTCCTCGTCGGTGAAGGCGATCAGCACCGGCTCGCCATCTTCGCTGCGAAAGGTCGATAGATTCACGGGCGTATCCTGCGCTAATCTCTGCTCACCGGGCGGCAGATCGGCCACCGAGTCCCGCGCGACCGGCAGGATCAGCGCGCTGGTGAGCAGTGCCTGGTAGAAGGCGCGCCGATTTTCCTCGGTATCCTCGTCGACCCGCGCCTGCATCGCCTCGCGAAGCTGCGGGTTGGTCAGATTGGATGGTTCGGTCATCATTCAGATCTCCTTATTTGTTCATTGTTCGTAATAAACCTTGGAGCGGAGCCTTTGGGCTTTAGCGGAGTGGCGTTTTTCGTGGCTCGGATTGTGGCCCGCTCGCAGGCGTCGATAATCTCCTATCGCTTGTCATCGCTTGTCACTCCCGGCGGAACGGTTGGCCCAATGCGGCGGGCGCCCGTCCCCGGATGAGGCGCTCCAGCCGGCGGCGGGTGGTGGGCGAAAAGAGATTCAAGAAGCGGTCGGTGAGACCGCTGCTGGTCAGCGCTAAAAAGAGGATCATCAATGCGAAGGGCGCGGTGGAGAAAATCTGCGTCGGGACATTGGCGAAGGCCGGGTTCCGCTGGAGCACGCTCCCCAGCGCCTTGAGCATCCCAAAGAGATAGGCGCCGCCCGCGACCTTCCACGGGTCCCAGCCGCCGAAGATCACGATAGCTAACGCGATCCAGCCGTTGCCCGCGGTGTGATTGTGGCTCCATCCCAGTTTGACCACCAGCGAGTAGGTCGCGCCGGCGATGCCCACCAGCGCGCCGCCCACCATCGTGTAAGCGTAGCGGATCGCGTGGACGTTCACCCCGCGCGCGAACGCCGAGGCCGGACGCTCGCCCACACCCCGCATCTTCAGGCCCGGCTGCGTCTTGCTCATCCACCACCATGCCAAGAAAACCACCGCGTAGCTGGCATAGATGGCCGCGTTGTGCTGGAAGAAGATCGGGCCGAGGATGGGAATCTCTGCTAACACCGGGATCGGCTGCCGTCCCAGATACGGCCCGGGGCGATGGACGTAGGGATTGCCCAGGAACGAACTTAGATCCGCCGCGAGGATGGTGAGCACGAAGCCGACGGCGACTTGCTCCTGCCCCAGATCGATGCTGGCGCAGGCCACGATGAAGGCCACCGCCGCGCCGATCAGGGCCGCGCAGAGGAAGCCCAGCGCGAGGCTGCCGGTGTTGTGCGCGACGGTGAAGGCCGTCATCGCCGCGAGCAGAATCGTGCCATCCAACGAGAGGTTGGTCACGCCGGATTTCTCCGTCAGCGTCTCGCCGATGGCCGCGTAGACGATGGGCGCGGCATTGGCGACCAACGACGCTAAGGTGTTGATGATGAATCCGTCCATTGTGATGTCAGTTCCTCCCAATTATCTCTGCTATAAACCTTGCGAAGGTTTGGGGATAATCTCAAAACCAGGTATAGTTTTAAGTGGCAAAAAACAGCTCGTTGAAAAAATATTTGCGCAACCTTCGCAAGGGTAATTTACCCTTGTTCTCGCTCTAATCGCTTGCGCAGGCCGGCGCCCAGGAGCATGAAGAGCACGACTGCGCCCTCTAAGACGCCACCCAACGCCGCATCTAACTGCATAGTCAACTCCAGGCGGGGACTGCCCACGCCGATGGCCGCGAAGAAAATCGCCACGGCGGGCGCCCATTCAGGGCGATAGCCCGCCAGCAGCACGACCAACATCCCCGTGTAGCCCATGCCGCCGGAGATGCGGGGGATCAGCCGGTGATAGACCGCCGTCGCTTGGAGCGCGCCGGCCAGGCCGGCCATCGCGCCGCAGAGCACAAAGGCGATGAGGGTGTGGCGATTGGTGGGGATGCCTTGCAGGTACGCGGCGCGGTGATTTTTCCCGATGGCGCGCAGGGCCAGGCCGAAGCGCGTGCCTTTGAGGAGCAGGTAGGCGATGACTACGGCGATGATGGCTAAGGCGACGGCTAACGGCGGCAGCCGCGTCTGGCCGAGGCGCGGCACCCACGCGGCCTTTGGAAATGGCTCGGTGCCGGACATCGTCGCGCCGCGCGCGGGCTTCCATGGGTTGAAGATCAGCCAGATGACGAGCGCCGTGGCGACGAAGTTCAACCCCAGGCCGGCGAAAATCTCGTGGACGCGCGCGTAGACCTTGAGCGCGCCGGTCAATAGGCCCCAGAGCGCGCCGCCCAGCAACCCGGCCAGGACGATCAGCGCAAGCAAGGGCGCTTGGGGCAGCGCGACGTTGCGCGCCACCCACGTGGCGAAGATCGCGCCTAAGATGATCTGCCCCTCGGCGCCGATGTTCCACAGGCCGGCGGCGAAGGTGAGGCTCATCCCGGCGCCGACTAAGGCTAACGGCGCCCACGCCGTCGCCACGTCGGCCCACTTTTGCGGGCTTTCTACGGCGCCCTGGAGGATGACGGCGATGGCGCGCACCGGCGGCGCGCCCACGGCCAGCAAAATCAGCATGGTGAAAAGCAACGCGGCAATCACCGGCGCGATGGCCCAGAGCAGGGTGGAAAGTCGCGAATGTTCTGGAGATTTGTCCTCTGGCGTTAGGTTCATTTTGAAATTAAGTTCCTTTTGGGAAACCTCGCGAAGGTTCACGGAGGCTCTGGTAACCAGATTGATCTGCTCGCTACACGTGCTGTCTTAAGTCCCTTGCGTAACCTTCGCAAGGGTAGGTCGATGGGGCTAGGTGAGATACTCCGATTCAAACCATAGCGCGTCGAAGTTGTTGAGCGTGGTGAGGATCACGGTGTAGGGCCTGTCCACACCGGCGCGCGGCTGCGCCAAGATGAGCATCTCATCTCCGGCGCGATAGCCCTGGCAGGTGTACGCCTGGCTTTCCCGCTCGGCCTGGCGCTTGAAGGCCTGGAGATCAATCGGATTGGTGAGTGTCTTGTAGGCCGCGGCGTCGGGCGTCTGGTAGATGAGCGACGCATCATAGCCGGGGCCGTGCTCCACGGTGATGGTTGCATCCGCATCGGGCGGCGTCCACTGCACGATCTCCATATCGCCCAACGTTTGTCGCCCCACCTCCTGCCAATGGCGCTCGTGCAGCGCGGCGCGGATTGGGTCATAAGCCTCGCTTTGCCGCAGTGTGAGTAATTCCTCGTAAGTGAATCTCTGGCGGATCATTATTGTCGCCTCCTGAGCTGTTCGCTCTTATACGGGCGGCTGATCGGGGGCGGATTTGCCGCCGATCAAATAGCCCAAGGTCTCCACGGTGAGCGCGGCGGCCGGCTCGATGCTCGTCAGTTCCCCGTTGAAGAAGACGGCGACGCGATCGCTGTAGGTCATCACCTCGTCCAAATCGGCGGAGGTGAAGAGAATGGCGGCGCCCCCCTCGCGGCGCTTGAGCAACTGCTCCCAGACCCAGCGGGCGGATCCCATATCCAAGCCGCGCGTGGGATGCTCCAAAATCAGCACGCGCAATCCCGGCGGTTGGAGCGCTAAGAGGACGCGCTGCTGGTTTCCGCCGGAGAGTGCGTTGACGGGGGTATCGGGCCGGCCTTTGATGTTGTAGAGGTCGATCTGGCGCTCGGTGTAGGTCTGATTTTCCTCCCAATCGATGAAGAAGGGCGTCTCGCGACGGAAGGGGACGTGCTCGGCGATGGTCAGTGTGCGCACCAGGCCCTCATCGATGCGGTCGGCGGGCAGCAGGCTGATGCCGGCCTCCAAAAATTGGCGGTAGATGCGGCCGGTCATCGTCTTGCCCTGCAATCGAACCGCGCCCTGCTGCGGGCGGATGAGGCCCGCCAGCGCGCGCAGGTAGAGCGCCTGGCCGCTGCCTTCCATCCCGGCGAAGCCCAGCACCTCCCCCTCCCGGACGGCGAGGGGCGGCGCGGTCACGATCAGGCGGTGGTGGACGATGGTCATCGCATCCGCCGTGAAGATCGGCGCGCCCAGTGGCAGATCGGGCTTGTCGGGCAGGGCGATGCTCTGGCCGAACATCAGGCGGACTAAGGTCTCGACGGGCGTTGGCATCTCGCGATGGCCGGCGACCTGGCCCTGGCGGAGCACGGTGATCTCGTCGCAGAGCGCCTCCACCTCCTCCAGCTTGTGGGAGACGAAGACGATGGCCTTGCCTTCTTCTTGGGCGAGATGGCGCAGCGTCGCGAAGAGGCGCACTTTCTGCGGGGCGGAGATGCCCGTGGTGGGTTCGTCTAAAATGATCACATCCGCGCCCAAGGCTAACAGGCGCACGATCTCCAGTTGTTGGCGCTCGCCCACCGTCATCCGTTCCACGGGCGTGTAGGGGTCGATGAAAAAATCAAACTGCGCGGCGAGGTCGCGCATCACCCGCCGCGCTGCGGCGCGCCGGGGCCGCAAGCGATCGCTGAAGCCCAGCAGGAAGTTATCCAGCGCCGTCATCGGCGGGAAGTCGAGCGGGTCCTGGTGCAGCATCCCGATCCCGGCCTGGATGGCCTCGGCGGGCGATTTGAGCGTCACCCGCCGGCCATCCAGGCGGATCTCGCCTGCGTCGGGCGCTTGGTAGCCGGAGAGGATTTTCATCAGCGTGGTCTTGCCCGCGCCATTTTCACCCAGCAGGCCATGGATGCGTCCCGGCATGAGCGTCATATCCACGCCGTCATTGGCGCGCACCGGCCCGAAGGATTTGTGGATGTTGTGGAGGTCTACGTGCATAGTGAATTTCTAATCTATGGAACCCTTGCGAAGGTTCACAAGTAGCCATGGTAAACAGATGAATTGGTCATCTGCAT
>JBKHCQ010000171.1:0-7417 GCA_046541755.1 Anaerolineales bacterium
TGGAATGGATGGTGGATTATCTCTTTTGGCGCGATGGCCGGCGACAAGCGGAGGAGTCCGACATAGAGCTGCGGCAATCGTTGGCGACGGCGCAGGAACGGGCGCGCGCATTGGAGCAGGAGGTGACGCAATGTGAGCAGCAGGCGGAGCAACTGGCGGCGCAGCACGAGAAAGTCCAGATGTGCCGCTCGGCCTTGGCCGTGGCAGAGGACGAGATCGAGGAGTTGAAGGCCTCGTTAGCGGCTGTGAAATCCGAGGAAGCTGTATCCGCCTTCGGGGCGACCTCCTTCGGCGCGCGATCTGCGCCGGTTGAGCCGGATGAACTCCGCAAAATCGAGGGTATTGGGCCTAAAATCGCCGAAACCCTAAATGAGCACGGCATTCTGACCTTCGAGCAGCTTGCCGAGACCGAAGTCGCCCGCCTGGAGGAGATTTTGGAGGAGGCCGGGCCACGCTTCCGCATAGCCGCGCCGGAGACCTGGCCGGAGCAGGCGGCGTTGGCGGCCGCGGGCGATTGGGAAGGCTTGCAAGCGCTTCAGGATGAGTTGGTCGGCGGCCGACGGCCAACCTCGTAGCCGGGGCCGGCTAAAAGTTGTGTGTGCGGAGGTTCACAGCATTTCCAAAAAGCTCTCCGTCCCCGGGACGGGGGCCTTTTAAAAGTATCTGTTACGAATGCCGCGACTTCAGTCGCCGGGCGCAAGCATTGGGGGGTGCTCGATTTGTTATTTTGGACGGTAGGCTGGGGATCATGGGTGATGGATGATGGATGATAGAAGGGAGCAAGTTGGCATGAAAAAACATGCCTTGACGTTGCGAGTTCTGGGTATTGCCACGGCTTTTGGCCTGGGGTTTTGGATCGTGGATGGCCTCTATCATTGGCGTTATCTATCATCTGGATCGCAAACGCTGTGGGAGGCGCTGTTTATAGATAACTCCCCCCATGAGCTTTTTGTCCGGCTGCTGGTGCTGGCTTTTTGTTGGCTCGGCGGGCTGTGGACGGCCCATTATCTCCGGCGACAGAAACAGGCCGAGGCCCAACTGCGCGCAAGCGAAGCGCGCTATCGCGAGATTTTCGAAGGTGTGCAGGATGCCATCTTCGTCGAGCGCGTGACCGGCGAGGTGGTGGACGTCAACGCCCGCGCCTGCGAGATGTACGGCTATGCCTATGAGGAACTGATCTCCAAATCGGTAGCGGATCTCGCGCCCCCAGGGTATTGGCCAGACACGGCCCCATTGAACTGGCGGGCGCCCAACTGCCCCATCGAATCGATCAACATCCGCGCGAACGGCGAGCGCTTCCCGGTGGAGATCACGGGACGGGAGCAGCGCATCGGCGACGAGGTGATGTTGCTCATCGTCGTGCGCGACATCACCGCGCGGAAGCAGACCGAGCGCGCGCTGGCTCAAGAGCGCGATCTGTTGCACGCGCTGATGGAAAATCTGCCCGATACGATCTATTTCAAGGATACGGCCTCGCGCTTTACGCGCGTCAATCACGCTCAAGCGCGCGTTCTGGGGCTGGAAGATCCGCAGGAGGCCATCGGCAAGACCGACTTTGATTATTTCACCGTGGAGCACGCCGAGGAAGCTTTTCAAGATGAACGGCGGATCATCGAGACCGGCGTGCCGCTGATCAATAAATTGGAGAAGATCCAATGCGCGGATGGCGTGTTTCGGTGGGTGACGGCCACCAAGGTTCCCCTCAAGGACGAGAACGGCGAGGTGATCGGCATCGTGGGCGTCTCGCGCGATATTAACGAGCGCGTGCAAGCGGAATCTCGCATCCAGCGCCTGTTGGAGCAACAACTTGCCGTCCATCAACTGGCCATCGCGATGGGCAACACGCTGGATCTGGCTGTTATTTACGAGACTATCTACCATCACATCGCCGATTTGATGGAGATTTCTGCTGTCATGATCTCGTTCTATGACCGGGAGCAGAACTTGATCCACGCCGAGTTTGTGATGCACAATGAAGAGCCGTTCGATGTGCGCGAGTTGCCGCCGATCCCGTTGGCGAAACCTGGACAAGGCAGTCAAAGTCGTGTCATCCACACGGGGGAGCCGCTCTACGTCGCCGATTGGCGCGGCGCGCGTCGGGAGGACGGCACGGAATACACCATCACGGACAATGGCGCGGTGAAAAAAGGGCCGCCGCTGGCCGCTGCTCAAGAGAATCGGACAAATTCGGTGATTCTGGCCCCGTTGAAGATCGGCGGCGAGACCATCGGCGTGATGCAGGCGCAGAGTTGTCAGTTAGACGCCTTCACGGCGGAGGATTTGGATCTCCTGGAGGCCATCGCCAATGTCGCCTCGATTTCGATCCAGAACGCGCGCCTCTATAAATCGCTCCAGGAGGAGTTGGCCGAGCGGCGGCGCGCGGAGGCGGCTTTGCGCGATAGCGAGGCCTGGCTGCGCCACGTGCTGGATAGCGTGCCGTATATGATCTTTGCCAAAGATATTCAAGGCCGATATGTGATGGCCAATCGGGCGGCGGCTGAGCCTCATGGCCTTTCGCCGCAAGCGTTGCTGGGGCGGCCCTATACTGAATTGGCCGGCGGCACGGAAGCGGAGTGGGAGATATTTCTCGCGACAGATCGGGAAGTTATCGAGACCAACCGGCAAAAATTTATCGCCGAGGAGACCTTTACCTACGAAAATGGGTATGTCGCGATTTTGCAAGTGACTAAGTTGCCCGTCACCGTGCCCAGCACGGGCGAGCGCGTGGCGTTGGGCGTGGCCATCGATATTACAGATCTCAAAGAGGCCGAAGCCGCGTTGCGGGAGAGCGAATCCCGCTATCGGAGGTTGTTTGAGCAGGCGACCGACGCCATCTTCGTGGAGCGCGTCGCGGATAGCCGAATTGTGGATGTCAACGCGCGCGCGTGTGAGTTGCTGGGCTACACGCGAGAAGAGCTGCTCGCCATGACCGTGGATGATATCAAAGTTGTGCAGGGCGCGATAGCGCAGGCCGGCGATCAGGACAGCATCATCCAGCGGGAGTTAGCCCTCTATGGCGATCACCCCTTCGAGGCGTATGGTGTGCGGCAGGATGGGACGCTCGTCCCGGTGGAGGTGAGCCTCTCGCGCTTGGATTATCAAGGGGAAGCGCTCGTGTTGAGCATCGTGCGCGACATCACCGAGCGCAAGCAGGCGGAGAAGGTGCAGCAGCGTCTCTTAGAGAGGGTGCAAGCGCAGGCGCGGCGCACCCATCAAATTATGGAGACCGTGCCCGAAGGGGTGCTCTTGCTGGGGAGCGATCTGAAAATCGAATTGGTAAATCCCACCGCCGAGAAGTTTTTGGCGTTCTTGGCGGGGAAAGAGGTAGGGGAGGCGCTTTCACAGCTTGGCGAGCATTCTATCTACGATTTGCTGACCTCGCCGCCAACCCATGGTCTGTGGCACGAGATCGAGTACAAAGGGCGCATCTTCGAGGTCATCGCGCGCCCCATCGAGAAAGAGAGCGGGCCGGAAAATTGGGTGGTGGTTATTCAGGATGTCACTCAAGCCCGTGAGATTCAACAGCGCGGGCAACACCAGGAGCGCTTGGCCGCGGTCGGCCAGTTGACCGCCGGCATTGCCCACGACTTCAACAACATCATGGCCACCATCGTGCTCTATGCCCAGATGGCCGCCCGCTCCGACAGACTTTCTCATGCGGATCAGGAGCGCATGAAGACGATCAACCAACAAGCGCGGCACGCCACCCAGTTGATCCAGCAGATCTTGGACTTCAGCCGGCGGTCGGCGCTGGAGCGGATGCCCTTGGATCTGTTGCCCTTCTTCAAGGAGCAGGTGAAGCTGTTGGAGCGGACGTTGCCGGAGCACATCACCATCAAGCTAAACTATGGGCGCGAGGATTATACCATCCGGGCCGATCCGACGCGCGTCCAACAGATGGTGATGAATTTAGCCATCAACGCGCGGGACGCGATGCCCCAGGGCGGCGTTCTCGAAGTTACCCTCTCGCGCATTCAGGTAGTCCATAAGGGCGCCGCCCCGGTTCCGATGATGGGCGCGGGATCATGGGTGCGGATTGCCGTCGCCGATACGGGCAAGGGCATCCCGTCTGACGTGCTCCCGTACATCTTTGAGCCGTTCTACACCACCAAAGCGCCCTTGGGCAGCGGATTAGGGTTGGCGCAGGTGCAGAGCATCGTCGAGCAGCACGAGGGCTACATCGATGTGGCGACGCAGGTCGGCGAGGGCACAACTTTCATCCTCTATTTCCCCGCGCTGTCCAGCACGGCGCGGGTCTCGGATACCGGTCCGTTGCCGGCCTTGGCGATGGGCGCGGGAGAGATGATTCTCGTGGTGGAGGACAACGCGATGGCGCGCACCGCGTTGCAGGAGAGCTTGAAGATGCTGCTCTACGACGTGATCGTGGCGCAGCACGGCAAAGAGGCTCTCGAGATTCTGGCGCGGCGCGGATCGGAGATCGATCTGGTGTTGAGCGATGTCGTGATGCCGGAAATGGGCGGGTTGGCGTTGCTGCGCGCGATGCAGGCCCAAGATATGGAGATCCCCGTCATCCTGTTGACCGGCCACGCGCTGAGTAATGATCTCGATGCGCTCCAGGTAGATAACTTCCACACGTGGATGACCAAGCCGCCCGATCTGGAGAAATTGGCCGCGACTATTGCACAAGTGTTTGGGCATCAGCCAGAGGACTAAGCTATGGATAAGCAAGCTGGACGTTGGCGGATTCGGGATCTCATTCCGGTTTTAACCTCCCCTCAGACGATGATCTTACTGCTCTATGTGCTCGCTTTGGTGCTGAGCAGTTGGGTCATCCTCGCCCTGGGGTTGCGGGATAGTTTGCTGTTATTCTTGATGGTCCCGTGTGTGATGGTCACCTTTTTCTTCAAGCGCTGGCTCTACCTGACGATGCTCGTGCTCTTGGCTCTAACCTCTCTCTGGGTGACCTGGCAGGTCTCATCCGATTTTAATCCCTCTTTGAGTATCATCATCGTGGCGACAATCTGCGCCGTGATTCTCGCTGAATTTATCTATGCATTGACCTCGGCGCGTCAGCGGGTGGAGAGATCGCTGCGTGAGAAGGAGGCGCGCTATCGAGCGCTCTTCGAGGCCTCCGCCGATGCGATTTTTGTGGAGACCATCGAAGGCGAGGTGCTTGAGTGTAACATGCAGGCCAGCGATCTGTATGGCTTTTCCAAAAGCGAGTTGATCGGCCTTACCGTGGCGGATCTGGTGCCGGAGGAGATCGTGCCGCTGCTGCCGGAGGTGATCGAAGCTGAGCGGGCCTCCGGCGGCATCTGGATGGAAGCCCTGGGCCAGCGTCGAGATGGTTCCATCTTCCCCACCGAGGTGCGAACTAAGTTGATTGATCTGGATGGGGAACCTTATGTGGTGGCCTACGTGCGGGATATCACCGCTCGCAAGGAGGCAGAAGAGGCCTTGCAGGAAAGCAAGGAGATGTATCAGATGTTGGTGGAGAACATCAACGACATCATCTACGCCGTCGATAGCGAGGGGGATTTGACCTACATCTCGCCGCAGATCTCCCGCTATGGCGCCGATCCGGCCGATATGATCTCGCGGGATGCTTTGGAGGTGTTGGAAGAGGTGTTGACGGGAGAGGAACGGTCGGAGATCATCGCTGCATGGCAAAACGTGCGGGCAGAGGAAATGGCGGCCTACACTTTTCAAATCCGCGATGATCAAGGTCGCTTGCGCTGGGTTGAGGACACGCCTAAGCCGCGCCGTGACGCCGAGGGCCGCCTCATCGGCCTGACCGGCACCCTGCACGACATCACAGATCGCAAAGAGGCGGAGGAAGCGTTAGCGCGGCGCAATCGGGAGTTGGCCGTGCTCAACGAGATCGGTCAGACGCTCAGCGCGTCGCGGGATTTGGATGAGGTGCTGGCCATGGTACTGGAGGAAGTACGGCATCTCCTGGGCATCGTCGCCAGCTCGATATGGTTGATCGAACCCGATACCGGCGTATTAATCTGCCGGATGGCCAGCGGCCCCAAGCGTGATATGGTGCGCGGTTGGCGACTCGCGCCGGGCGAGGGCGTCGTCGGGTGGGTCGCGCTGCATAATCACTATTTGATCGTCGGGGACACGCGAGAGGATCAGCGCCACTTCAAGGCCGTGGATGACCAGACCGGCATCCCCACGCGCTCGATCCTCAGCGTTCCCCTGCGCCTGGAGGATCGGGTCATCGGCGTGTTGCAAACGTTAGATACGACGGTCAATCGCTTCACCTCGGAGGATTTGAAGGTGCTGGAGCCGTTGGCCGCGTGGGCCTCGATTGCCATTGAGAACGCGCAGGTGCATCAGGAATTGGAGCGGCGCGTCCAAGAACGCACCGTTGAACTCCAGGAGCAATACGCGCGCCTGCGGGCGATTTTGCGCAGCACCATCGACGGCATCGTCGTCGCGGATGCCGCGGGCAACATCCTCCAGGCTAACCCGGTAGTGCAGGCGTGGCTTTCGCAGACGTTGGCGCCCCAAGAGGCGAAACAGTTATGCGAGACCATTCGAGATGTCGTGCAGGATAGTCTGAATCCCAAGAACGAATCCGCCGTGACCCTGTTGGAGTTGACGGGGCTGGATCTGGAATTGAACGCCGCGCCGGTCGCCGCGCCGGCCCGCGCGGTGCAGGGGACATCGCCGCTGGACGCCGCGCGGGCCGTCGTGGCCATTCACGATGTCAGTCACCTCAAGGCGCTGGAGCGGATGAAGACCGATTTCATCGAAAATCTCTCCCACGAATTGCGGACGCCCGTCAGCGCCATCAAGGTGTATGCCGATTTGATGCGGCGCGGCCGGCCAGAACGGCGTGAGGAATACATAGACCGTTTGATGCAGCAGGCCGATTGGCAAGCCCAGTTGATCGAGCGGATCCTTCAGATCTCGCGCATCGATGCCGGGCGGGTGGAGATGCACCCTGAGCCGACCTCCCTCAATGACGCGCTCTCTTACGTTGAGGAGCGCTTCAAATCCCAGGCGGAGGATAAAGAATTACTCTTGGAGGTTCATCCGGCGCCGGAGAATGTTATCGCCTTGGTTGATCCGAGTCAATTGGAGGTGATCCTGGATAATCTGCTGAGCAATGCGCTGCGTTATACGCCGGAAGGCGGGCGCATTGCCCTCTCTACCGGGCTGTGCAAGGATGATGGGCGTACCTGGGCCGTGATTACGGTCGCGGACACAGGCATCGGCATCCCAGAAGATGAACTGCCGCACATCTTCGAGCGCTTTTTCCGGGGCAGGGTCCCCAAGAATGAGCAAGTCTCCGGCACCGGCTTGGGATTGGTCATCGTCCAGCAACTCATCGCCCTCCACGGCGGCCAAATCACCGTCGAAAGCCAAGAGGGTGAGGGTGCAACCTTCATCGTAGAATTGCCCCTGGCGTGGACATAGCGTGAAACTTGTAACTTGTAACTTG
>JBKHCQ010000172.1:0-7416 GCA_046541755.1 Anaerolineales bacterium
ACGTAGTAAGAAATCTCCATCACCCGTGCATACCGTGTATTTATTAGGTTACGTTAAGGAGGAAGCCCCATGGCCAATGATTTATATGATGATTTTGGTGGTGAGGACGACATCTTCGATGATGAAGCGGAGGCCGCCGAGGAAGCGGAAGCGGATGTAGAAGGACAGAATCGAATGTTTATGATAGCCGTCGGCATTTTGGGCGGCCTATTAGTCTTGGCTATGGTCGGCGCTGCCGTCTTCTTCCTGGTGATCAATCCGGGCCGCCAAGCGCAGCCAGTACCGGCGGGCGCCGATGAGACGCCCACGGTGGAACTTCTGGAAGAGGATATAACGGCTACGGCGGTGGCCCTTGAGGAAGCGGGGATGGGAGAAACAGGCGCAGAGGAGGATGAGGTAGAACCCACCGTGGCTCCTACCGATACGCCGGAGCCGACCGACACCCCAGAACCTACCAATACGCCAACTGCAACGCCGGTGCTTGGCCCAACGAATACACCAGCCTCCGAAGAAGAAGCGGAGGTTGGCGAGGTGGAAGAGGGCGAGGCGGAAGAGGGCGAGGAAAGTGAAGAAGGTGAGATGACCGATGCGGGCATGGAGGGCGAAGGCGAAGAGGCGACGCCCACGCTTGTGCCTCGGCGTACGCCGACGCCAACGCCGACGCCGACCCCGACCCGGACGCCACGGGCGACGCCCACACCGGATAAAGTATCCAAGGGCGAAACAACTGTACCTGATACGGGCTTAGGTGAGGTGTTGTTGATATTAGCCGCCGGTTTGCTGTTGGGCATTCTCTTTATCACGCGGCGCCTCCGAAAAGCCTAGCGCCACTGCTGGAGTATGCTAAAGATGGGCATGTCCCTCATGTCCCTATTGAGAATGCGAGGGACATGCCCGTCTTTTTATCTATCCACTCCCCGCTTTATGAAATCCCTCAAGATGTTCCCGCATTCAAAATCCCCCCAACCTAATATGGATGAGCTATCACCAAAAAGGATCTCATCCATTAAATTCTCGCATAAATTTTCGCGCGTCGTACTGCTCCTCCTGATGCTCGTCGGTGGGAGCGCTTGCGCAAAATCGACGCCTCCCCGCGTGATGGTGGTCACCCTGACGGCCGCGCTTCCCGTCACGCCGACCGCGGAGCTGACGGCAGAGCCGACCGCTGCGCCGACCACGACCCCTACATCCACGCCGCCGCCCATCCCCACGCCCGTCGCCACGCCGAATCCAGGGCCGTTGCTGGCCGCGGCCAACGCGGGGCTGGCGCGCGTCCATGCACAAGCCGGCGATGCAACGCTCGTCTGCCTCCGCTACGATGATCTGGACGCGGACGGCGCGCCGGAGTGGTTCGCGCTGACACATCAGGCGACAGTCTCCCCGACGCGGCTCAGCGCCTTTGTCCTTGACGAGCCTGAAGCCTATCCCCTTGACCCGGCCTATCCCCAACCGAGCGCGCCTGATATCGGCTTGGGCCAATATGCTGTCTGCGATATTGAGATCCGCGATCTCAACGCCGATGGCCGCACCGAAATCGCGATCTTCGGGCATGGCGCGGGCAACGAAACACTCTTACACATCTTCGCTTGGAATGGCGAGCGCTACCAGCGACTGGGGCGATTTGCCGGCGATGCGGGTGTACTCCTGAAAAATGTCGACGGCGACCTGGCAACGGAGATTTGGGAGGGGTATCGCGTGCAAGGAACAGATGACTTCGCTTGGTACGCGATCCACACCTGGACGGGGCAGAGTTACGGCTGGACCTCAGATCGCTACGACTGGTTCTACTTGACCCGTCCGCACAACTATCGTAGCGATAAGCCGGACTACGCCGTGATTTCGTTCTACCTGGCGATAGACGACCGCGATTTGCCGGGCGCTTATGCGTTGCTCGCCCCGGCAGATGATCGGCCCTACGAGGGATGGGCGTTGGGGTACGCGACGACGCTGCGCGTTGATGCGGGGAATGTGCACACGATCCCCGGCACAGTGAGCGACACCAGCGCGCGCGTCGCGACGATAATCACGACGTGGGATAATGAGAGCGGCGGCGTGGTGCGTCGCTTGTGGAATGTGGAGTGGCAGACAGCGCGCACCGCTGAAGGTTGGCGCTTGGTCGCGGCCACATCGGAGTTGCTGGAAGAAGGACCGGTATCCTACTGGAAGTGATCCGGCTCTTTAGCAATTCACCGGGTGCAATCATCAAGCGTTACTACGCCGTTCTCCTGCAATCTGATAATGACGCAAAAAGGCTGTGATCCCCCAAACACGCACATCTGCGCCGCTTTTAGGATCGTTTAGGGAGATATCCGGCAAAGTCCCAAAGACCCGAAATGCCTTGATTGTCCTTCTTTCCTCTTGTGCTATACTTAAATTGCCTGATCACAGATCAGGTCAAGTATAAAACTAACACAAGGTGAAAAGAATTGAGTACAAACAAAAAATCTCAGAAAGAGCAAGCTGCAATTCAGAATCACATTAAAAACCTGCAAAACTCCAATCCCAGGCAAAGATCTGGCGCAGCCGAGGAATTAGGGCGGCTCCATGCCGAGGAGGCTGCCTCCCATCTAATTGAACTTCTTCACGAGGATGTCAACACTTACGTGCGCAGCGCGTGTGCCGAGGCGTTGGGCCAAATCAGCACCCCCGATGCAATTTTCCCTTTGATGGACGCGCTCCACGATTCCTGCTCCTTTGTCCGGCGGGCCGCCGCCATCTCTTTGGGGCAAATGAGCGCCAAAGAGGCACAGGGCGCGTTGCTGAACGCTCTGGAGGATCATAACTTCTACGTTCGGCGCGCAGCCATCAATGCCATCGGCAAGTTGGGGATTCCAGATATGGGACCGATTCTCCTGCCCTTCCTCGACACCTCCGATCCGCGCATCCGACGCACCACCATCACGGCGTTGCAGCGCCTCCATACCCAGGAGGCAATTCCGCAGATGACGACGATGTTGGAGGAATATATGGACGCGCCGCACCAGCGCGATATCCCCACCGTCAAGACCTTAGTCGTGGCGCTGGGCAAGCTCAAGGCGAAGGCCGCCGTGCCGGTTTTGATCCGCGTCGTGCGCGGCTACGTCGGCGTCCGTTCGCTGGCGGCCAAGGCCCTGGGCAAAATTGGAGATCCCCAGGCCGGGCCTGTGTTGCAAGCCGCGCTAGAAGATCGCAGCGCCAATCTACGGCTCGCGGCCCTCAAGAGCCTTGGCCGGCTGAAATATCGCCCGGCAGCGCCTACCGTCCACAAATTCCTCTCCTCGCCCGACCCTCGGATGCGACGCACAGCAACGCTGGCCATTGGCTATCTGGAGGATGCAACAGCGGTGAATCAGCTTCTCAGCATCGCGCGGGAGGATGGCAGTTCGCTGGTGCGCCCGGCCGCCGTGCAAGCATTGGGGCGTGTGGGTAACGAGACAATTATCTCGGAGCTGCTGCCGCTGGTGGAGGATACCAACGCCTACTTACGCGCGGCCTTGGCCGAGACGCTGACCGCGCTGGCAATAGACGGTGAGGAACCGGCGGTCAGGGCAGCGTTGAAGCAACTCGCCGAAGATCAAGTAGAACACGTCGCCAAGGTGGCCCGGAGCGCGTTGATCGCCCTCGATCACAGGGACTATGCCGAGGTCGATATCAATCCGACGGGGAGAGAGGTACTCAGCGAGGAGCCGGCTATCGCCGCCGCCGCCACGTCGTGGCTGAGGCGAGTTCTCCGGCGCGGATAGCTTTTAGAGGTCGTAGCCAGACATCCGCTGCGCGATGAAATGGAGCGCCATTATATAGACCTGATGGGAGTCGCTTCTCATCAGGTCTTTGGTTTATCTCGGCCCGACAAAATCAGCCAGGCGAAGTGAGGTAGGGCCACCTGTCGCCGCCAGCGCCACGGCTCGCGGAGTAAACGATAGCCCCACTCGAGGCCCAGGCGCTGAATCCAACGCGGGGCGCGCCGCGCCACCCCGGCGATGAAATCGAAGGAGCCGCCCACGCCGATCCCCACGGCAGCACCTGTCTGGGCCAGATACTGCGCCAACCACAGATCTTGCCTCGGCGCCCCGTAGGCCACGAAGAGAATGTCAGCTCGCGAGGCCCGCGCGCGCGCGATGATCTCCGGCGCTTCCGCCGGGTCGGGCGATCCGGCGTAGCACCCCGCGACGCACAGGCCGGGATGACGCGCCTGGAGAATCTCCGCCGTCCGCTCGGCGACGCCCGGCGCCGCCCCCAGGTAAAAGATGCGCCAGCCGCGCTGCGCCGCTGCGCGCGACAGACGCGGCACAATGTCGGAGCCGGTGACCCGCTCGCGCAAGCGCGCCCCGCGCATCCGCGCGGCCCACAGCACACCGATGCCATCGGGAACGCAAAGGGCGGCCCGTTTCAGGGCCGCCCTAAAGCTGGGATGCGTCCGCGCCTGCATAAGAAACTCTGGGTTGATGGTCGCGATTGGATGCGGGCCGCCTTCTGCAATCCAGCGGTCGATCAGCGCGATGGTCTCAGCCGTGGTAACATCGTGGATCGGCACGCCCATCAACTCGCAGGCGACGGGCGGCGCGGTAGGGTTGGTTATCGGCGTTAGATGAGATTGAGCGCCCAATCGCCCACCAACAGATACCGGAAATCCTGTCCCTCTGAGCACTGGATGCCCCCCACCACGCCGTAAACCAACGCGATCACGGGGAACATAATCAAGATGACGGTCAAGATGACCGCGAAGGGGATTAGGAGGATACCGATCAGGATGGCGCTCAAAGCGCCGGTGACGGCCCAAATCGCGCCGATCAACAGACCGCTGCCGGCCCAGAAGATCAACTGAAAGAGAAAGGCCTGCATCGATTGGTAGGCCACGTAGCGGGAGCGATCCTTGTAGACGAGGTAGATGACCAAGGCGCCAGCAATGCCCAAGAATCCCGTGACGAGATTCAACAACACGCTGAGATGGGCCAACATCGCCCAGGTGCGCTCATCCGCTGGCGTCAGCGGTTCAGTCGGCGCGGAGTAGCGACTCGGCGTCGGGTTGGCGAGTTCTGCGGATTCTGGCGCTTCTGCTTCTGCCGCGATATCTTCTTCGACATTTTCGACATTGGGTGCAGCTTCAGGTTGAACGTCCATAACTTCTTCTTTGCCTTCTTCTTTACCTTCGGTATTCATTGTTCCTCCTTGTTTCTCCTTAAAACTATTTAAAAACTATTTAAAAACTATTTAAGATTGGGGTTATTTAGCTTCTCTAGAGAACGGCGCAGCGCTGCGGGGTATCTCTTTTTGAAAGCTGTGAATCATGTGTCCGACTCTACTACTTTATTACGATGTCTCGGCCTCAAGGTTGCAACGACTCGCATATTTCGGTTCGGGCCGGCCTCTTATATCGGCTGCCGCTTTTTCCGCCTCTCAAGGACGACGGCGCCGATCAGCGCCAGGGCCAACAGCGCGGTCACGATCCAGGTGGCGGCAGCGACCACGGGAACATCCGTGTGCTTGACTGCGATGCCGACGAAGGCCCACAGGATGACGAGCATGTAGGCGATGTCGCCTCTCGTGAAGGTCACGGCGGAGGCGATTCCGCCGGCGATCACGAGCATAATGATCAGCCATATTTCTTCGCTGATGCCCCACCCGCCCCATTGCAGATAGTCCAGTAGCGAGGTGACATTCGCAATCGTCGCCACGGTCACCCATCCCAGGTAGATGCTGAACGGGATATGCACGAGCCAGCGCTCGGCGGCGGAGACCTCTTCTTCACGTTTCCGCCCGCTCCCGATCCGCAGGTAGATGGCGATTAGCAATCCGAGGAGCGACAGCATTGCCACTAAAGTGAGGGGGAATTGCTCGTAGTGCCACAGGAAGAGCCAGGCGATGTTCGCCAAGCAACTCGCGGCGAAGAGGTAGCCGATGCGCTTCAGCCGGGGATGCTCTCGCTGGGCCGGCAGCGCTTGATAAACAGCGAAGGCGATCAGGCCGATGTAGATCAGCCCCCAGATGGAAAAGACGTACCCGGCGGGCACGAAGTAGACGTCGAAGCGATCCGAGACGTCGCCCGTGGTCAAGTTATTCAAAGGCAGGGCGTTCGCCAGCCCATTGACGACGAGAGTCGCGATGACGGCCAGGACATTCACGGTTTGTCGGATAGTGTTTTTGTTCATCTTGGTTCTCTCCTTTATTTTAAAATTGCGAATGATGAATTGCGAATTTAGAATGAAGTGTCACGGTGAGCGCCTCACTGCTTGATCGCCATCGGCAGATAGGTTGAGAGGACATCGACGCCGAGGTGATCGTAAGCCCTTACTGCTCAGCGTCGCATCGCCGCCGGAAAATTGGACGATGATGGGTTCTGGTTGTTGCTGCTGACCTGCTGATAGCCCCCGTACACCGTCGCTCCGCCGAGGCTCACGCGGGGGTCGCCCTTCGCAGCGATGGTCGCTTCATCCTCCGCACCGGAGATCACCACAGCGTCGCCAACGACTTCGGCGGATTAGGCCGCTTGCAAACCGAGGAGACTCATCCACAAGAGCCAGGCGAACAACCCCAGGATTGCAGTCCAGCGGATTAGAGAGTGATTCATTGTCATGCCCCTAAAATCAATCAGCCGCAGCACCGACCTCAACCATGGCGCGATGTGCTTCATAGATGGGGCGACGCTGCGGCTGAATATCGCTACGGCAGATGCTCGAACTCTTCCTCTGAGAATTTCTCCACCTGATAGGTGCTGAGCTTGACATCCTGAACGCGCCAAGCATCGGGGGGGAGGCCAGCCTTGTAGCAAAGATGCGCCAAGAACTTCCCCGGCTCTGGGAGCTGCTCCCACACCTGAGGCAGGAAGGTCGCGCGATTCCAGCCGTGCTCCAGGACGACGCCATCGACGTGGGGGCGCAGTTTCTCGATCAACGCCTCCGGGCTATCGTAAGCCAGGGGCGCGGGCGCGCTAAGGATCGACACCTCAATGACGATGTCATCCAACTCCTCCTCCTGGAGCGGCGAGAAGCGAGGGTCTCGAAAAGCGGCGGCCTTCGCGTTGGCCTGCACATCCGCGATGAGGGGACGACGCGCGACCAAGGAGCCGATGCAGCCGCGCAGCGCGCCGCTGCGCTTGTGCAGCGTGACGAACGATGCGCCGTCCTCATGCAGCGCGGGCGGCGCATCCTCAACGCTCACGGTGAGTGAGGTGCTCCCGGTCAACTCTTTTTCGATGGCGCTGCGCGCCAATTCCAGCAAAAAGCGGCGGGTTTCAGCATCCAGCGCATCCATGATCGATGTCGAGTTTGGCATATCAGCTTTCTCCCGTGTAGGCGACCGCCGCGTACCCCACGACGCGCTGCGTATCCCCGGTGATATCGCCCGAGGTGCGATAGTCCAGAAGTTTCGGCGCCCAGCCGCGCTGATCGGCGATAGTCGCCAAGGTCAAGGCGGGCGCCTGTCCACACGCCTCGCCCT
>JBKHCQ010000173.1:0-7355 GCA_046541755.1 Anaerolineales bacterium
GGTTGCTGGTGGTGATGCTCTTGCTGGTGGGATGTTTCCCGCCGTCGCCCTTCCCGGAGATGACGCCCACGCCTCTGCCCGCAGCGACGGGGACGGCATCGCCGACGGGGGATGAAGGGGAGGCGGTCACGGATGCCAGCGAGGAGTTCGAGGCCTATGAGGCGGAACGGCGCGCGATGGTGGAAGAGACCATCGCCGCGCGGGGCGTCTCCGATCCCGCCGTGTTGCGCGCGATGCGCACCGTGCCGCGCCACGTCTTCGTCCCGGAGAAGTACGGCGATGAGGCCTACGCCGACCATCCGCTCCCCATCGGGCACGGGCAGACGATCTCGCAGCCCTACATCGTGGCGTGGATGACGGAGTTGCTGGAGTTGCAGCCGGGGGAGAAGGTCTTGGAGATCGGGACTGGCTCTGGCTATCAGGCCGCGGTGTTGGCGGAGTTGGAGGGCGTGGAGATCTACAGCATCGAGATCATCCCGGAGCTGGCGGAGGACGCCCGCGCGGATCTGCACTCGCTGGGCTACGGTGATGACGAGATGCATCTCAAGCAGGGGGATGGCTACTTCGGCTGGGAGGAGCACGCGCCGTTCGACGCCATCGTCGTCACCGCCGCGCCGGATCATCTCCCGCAGCCGCTCGCGCGCCAGCTTGCGGATGGCGGTCGCATCGTGATTCCGATTGGGCCGCCGGGCGGGTATCAGACGTTGTGGCGCTTCACCAAGGAGGGAGGGGATCTGAAATCGGAGAACTTGGGCAGTGTGGCGTTCGTGCCTTTCACCGGGGAAGGCGCGCCTGGTCCCGGCGGAAACCCGCGACCGTAACCCAGGCCCCCGCGTAGCAGAGCGCGCCCAGCGCCAACACCCATTGGAATCCCCAGGTGAGGGCGACCAGCGAAGCCAGCACCGAGGCCACGACGGAGGTCGCGCCGTTCACGCCCCACGCCCACGGAATCCACGCCTGCGAGCGCTTCGACGCGCGTGATTCGAGTAGCCCCAGGCCCTTGGGAAACGGCATCCCCATCAACACCCCCAGCGGCGCGATGGACGCCACCGTGACCAACATCCGCCCGGCCAAAGGTAAGCCCAAGCTCATCGCGAAAAGGCGAGGGAGGAGCAGGGGGTAGCTCAACGCCAGCGCGATCAACAGGCCCAACGCCAGGCGCAGCGACACGCGCGATGAGAGCATGCTCCCGATCCCCGAAAAGAGCAGCACCGCGAAGAGCACGCCCGTCATCGCGTAGGCCGGGTGGCCCAAGAAGAGGATGAAGCGCTGCATCAGGGGGATTTCGACGCAGAGGAATCCCAATCCCAGGAAGCCGAAGTACAACGCCACAGAGAGGCGCCCGCCGGCGTTGTCGGCGTCTGCGGCGGATGAGGACGCTCGACGCCGGAAGAGGAGCACGGGCAGGAGGATGAGCACCGTCGCTGCCACGAAGGTCAGCGCCAGCAGCAG
The DNA here is from genome assembly GCA_046541755.1 of Anaerolineales bacterium. Classification (GTDB taxonomy): domain Bacteria; phylum Chloroflexota; class Anaerolineae; order B4-G1; family SLSP01; genus JAAAOZ01. The sequence goes on from JBKHCQ010000173.1 coordinate 1,453, forward strand.
GAGCAGCACGAAGTAGCCTGCGCCGCCGAAGGGCTGCCACTGCTTGCCCAGCGTCGCGATCATCTCCGGCGCCTGCGACCACTTGAAGAAGTGCCAGAAGAAGGGATGCTGATCGGTGGGCGGCGTCACATCGAAGGGATAGGCCGCGTACCACGCCGCGCGATCCTCCGCGCGGAGCAGCGCGGTGAAGCTCTCGTGATAGAGCGGGCGCTCCAGCACGTTGTACTGATTCGCCTCCGCGGCATCCATCCCCGGCGCGATGACCAGATCGAAGGCCAGGCGCGCGGCGAACTCGCGCACGGCGTCCACCTCCGCTTCGGTGAAAGGCTGTCGCTTGACGAGCAGGGTCAGCGTCTGGTAGCCGCGAAAGGCGACGATCTGCCGGGCGGGATCGCCGCCCTCGGCCTCCACGGCGGTCACCGCCAGCGCGAACGCCCGCAGCGATTCGCTGGGCGGCATCTGCAACCAGCGCGTGACGACCAGCAGGCCGTCGGGGCGAAGCACGGCCAGGTCGTCGCGGAAGGCCTCGACGGTGTAGGCGTAGTCCTCGGCCAGGCTGTACGCCCCGGAACTGACGGGATGATAGGGTGAGGTGAGCGCCAACTCCACCACGTCGAACTGCGCGTCGGTGTGGCGGGCGTAGCTGCGCGGGGTCTCGATGACTGTCGTCACGCGGGGGTGATCGTAAATCTCTCCTGTCGCTTCGATGATGAGCGGGTTTGGCTCGACGGCGGTCACCCGCGTCGCACCCTCCGCCAGCGCAATCCACAGCGCCAGCCCGCCGTGGGGCGCCATCACCAGCGCGTCGCCGCCGGGCCGGAGCTGATAGGCGATGGCTGTGGGCATAAAGCCGGTGAAGGTCAGCGCATCAGTGTCGGTATCATCTAACGTCGTCAGCGGCAGTTGAATCGCCGGGCTGGGATCGCCGCCATCGACGTAGACGCCGTGCTGGGGCGGCGGCGGCGCGGGGCATTGGTAGCTCAATCCGGCCAGCGAGCGGATGCTCTCGCTGGCGACCACATCGACGCGCGAGAAGCTGTTCCACGCCCGAAAGACCACGCGCGCATCGGGGAGGCGCAGGGCGTGGCTGAGGCCCTTATACGGCGAAAGTTCCAGCGTCAGCGGCGCGGGTTGGGTCACGCCGGCGATGCCCATCGCGATGATCAACGCGCCCGCCGCCCCGCGCATCGTCCATCCCTGGCTTTGACGCTTGGCGAAGCAGAGCGCCGCCACGCCGCCCAGCGCCCCGCACAGTAGGACGATTCCCACGCTGCCCACGTTGCCCACCCACGTCGGCAAGATAAGGGCCAGCGCGCACCCCGCCGCCGATCCGCCGAAGTTGACGGCGTAGAGGGCGCCTACAGCCTGGGGATGCTGCGCGAAGAGCAGGCCCAGCGTCGCGCCGCTGCAGAAGAAGGGCGCGGCCAAGGCGATGTAGTGCAGGGCCAAGATGCTCACCTGCTGGCGTTCCCAGGCGATGCTGAATGAATCGAAGGGCAGAACGTTAGTCAGCGCGTAGGCGCCGACGCTCGTCACGCCGTAGGCCAGCGCCAGGAGCGCCAACGCGCGGCGGGGTCGATCCCGGCCCCAGCGCGGGAAGAGCGCCAGCCACGTCCCGCTCGCGCCGAAGCCCAACATCCCCAGGCTGATGATCATAAAGGCGAAGTGGTAGAATTGCGCGACCGAGAAGATGCGGGTGAGGGTGATCTCCAGCAGCAGTGTGGCCGCCGAGATGAAGAAAAGCCCGACTATGGACGATAAAGCGACCTCCAAGTGCGCCCCGCGCGCCGGGCGGATCAGATTGGCGAGTATCTCACGTATCTGTGGGGAAGACCACATCTTCTTTGCCGGCTAATCTATCCTGGATGCGATTGATCACAATATCCAAATGCTGCGGCTTATGCACGAAATCCAGATCCGCCGTGCGAATCGTCAGCACCGGGCAGGCGTTGAAGCCCTCCATCCATTCATCGTAGAAGGTCTCCAGCAGCCCCAAATAATCCGCTGTGATGCTCCGCTCCATCTCGCGCCCCCGCTGGTGAATGCGCTCCATCAGCACGGGGACGGGCGCTTTGAGGTAGATCAACAAATCGGGGCGGGGCAGATTGCCAACCACCAGATCGAAGATGGTGCGATAGGCGAGGTAATCCCGCTCGCTCAAGTTGCCCAGATGATGCAGCGCCCGCGCGAAGATGTAGGCGTCCTCGTAGATGCTGCGGTCGGCGATGGCGGATTGGGCGTCGTTCGCCAACTCAAGGTGCTGCTCGGCGCGATGCCCCAGGAAGAAAATTTGCAGGTGGAAGCCCCACTGCCGCATATTTCCATAGAAATCAGAAAGATAGGGATTGTCGGCGACGGACTCGAAGGCCGTGCGCCAGCCTAATCGCCCGCCTAAGCGCTCCGTCAGCGAGGTTTTGCCCGTCCCGATATTGCCGGCGACTAAGACGAGATGTTTGGTCATAGGATGTCTCCTCGAAATAAGTTGAACGTTACAAGTTGCAAGTTGAACGTTGTCAAACGTCAAAGGTCAGAAAGTCAAATTGCTCCTTGAATTCAGCCGGACTAGATGGGTTTCATCTGCTTGAAACGCCTTCAGATTATTTGGTCGTCTTCTTCCACACGTCGACGGATTTCCTCGAAGTAATCTTGAAATTCACTGGGGATGATGTCGGCTTGAGGTGCGTTAGGCAAGACAGCATGAAAGTGACGCTCTAACGCTTCGAATTCAATCAAGTGCTGATGCAACATAAACATCACATCTTCTATATCAGACTCAAATCCGCGAGAAATTTTACTTAGGGCGATTGTGTAGAGATCAAAGATGTACACGTTTAATTGACCATAGCGCCCAATCCACTGTCGTCGTTCATAGGCTTGTGGTGGCAATGGGACAAACTCGGCTATCGGGATCACGTCTACATACAGTTGCATTTCGGCAGCCAAATCATTGACGGTTGCTTCAAATTGTTTGACTGAGGCTGCTTCAGGTTCGAAGGTGAAATCAACATCCATTGTGGTGCGGGGATTGCCTAACAAACAAAGTGCACTGCCTCCCAATAGATAAAGATCCCCCCGCTTCTGTGAAGCGATCTCCCAGATGTCGGAGAAATGCCTTCAGCCTTTTTAGGGTTAGGGGTTCCATTGTTTTCTCCTTTGATTCCTCATTTTCCAGTCACGTAGTAGTTTTTGTGCGACCTGTTCATACGTGCCTACCCAATTCACTTTTGCATTCGTGCGATGGCGTAACTCGCGATCTAACAATTTCAGTCGCTCGCGAGGTGCGCCCTCGGGGGGTAGGTTTAGATCCTGCGATAGAATGTCAGGAAGCCAGCGCCAGCGCTTTCCTAAGAATGGCTGCAAAGCCTCGGCATGCTCTCGCTGGAGAAGCACGGCGGCCATATAGAGCGCTTGCAGTGTTAAGTGATTTTGAGATGATAAACGTTCTAGCGCAGCGGGTACGGCTTTAGCGTATTCGGGTTGTGATAGCAATACAGCGATCACCGCCGCACGGACGCGAGCGTGTGGCTGTTGCACCAAGTCGGCCAGGAATGCGTCTGGGGCGCGCACTTGGTTGGCCTGGTGGGAGGTCTGACGTGACAGGTAGTGGATGCCCAGTAGATTCAACTCGGCGACTAAGGCTTCTTCTTCCGTGATGACAGCAGTTTCGGATTGATTGTCCATTGTCGTGGCTACCTTACGTGCTCTCCTTGCACCTTGTATCCCTAATCATAGGAGGTATACGCTCCCCCCGCCTGCTCCGATTGGAGCCGCGCGCGGAGGTGGGTGTTGCGGTGGGCGATTTTGTCGTTGTTGACGGCGATGGCAATGGCGCGGCGGCTGCCGACTAAGACGACCAGCTCGCGCGCACGCGTGATGGCGGTGTAGAGCAGATTGCGCTGGAGCATCATATAGTGCTGGGTCAGCAGCGGCACGACGACCGCCGGGAATTCCGATCCCTGCGATTTGTGGATGCTCACCGCGTAGGCGTGCTCCAGTTGATCCAACTGGCTGAATTCGTAGCCCACATAGGCGCCGGCGAAATCGACGACCAGCGCCTGCTCCTCCAGATCGATGGCCGCGATCCGCCCCATATCGCCGTTGAAGACTTGGCGGTCGTAGTCATTGCGAATCTGCATCACCCGGTCGCCGACGCGGAAGATGCGCGAGCCGTGGGGCGTCTCGGCGCGCTTCTCTGTGGGCGGATTCAGCATCGCCTGCAGGCGATGATTCAGCGCGCTCACCCCCGCCGATCCGCGATGCATCGGGCTGAGCACCTGGATCGCCTCCTGGGGATCGTAGCCGAATTTGCGCGGGATGCGATGCGCCACGATGTCGATCACCCAATCCGCCGCGTCGTCCGGGTCGGGCCGGCGGAAGAGGAAGAAGTCGCGCGCGTCCTGCGCAAAGATGGGCAGGCGGCCCTCGTTGATGCGATGCGCGTTGACGACGATGTAGCTATCCTCGGCCTGGCGGAAGATCGTCTGCAGGCGCGTCACCGGGATCGTCTCGCTGGCGATGAGATCGCGCAGCACGTTGCCCGGCCCCACGGAGGGCAGTTGGTCGACATCGCCGACCAAGAGCAGGTGCATCCCCGCCGCTGTCGCCTTGAGCACGTTGTTCATCAACAGGATGTCGATCATCGAGGCCTCGTCGACGATCAGCATGTCGGCGTCCAGCGGATTTTCACGATCCTTGAGGAAGCGGTTGCCCTGATTGGGGCTGAACTCCAGCAGCCGATGGATCGTCTTCGCCTCCAGGCCCGTCATCTCGCCCAAGCGTTGGGCCGCGCGACCCGTGGGCGCCGCCAACAGCACGGATTTTCCCTTGGCCGCCAGCACCTGGATGATGCTGCCGACGATGGTGCTCTTGCCGGTGCCCGGCCCGCCGGTGAGGATGCTCACCTTCTCGGTGAGGGCCATCTGGATGGCGCGCCGCTGTTGCTCGGCTAAGCGAAAATTGACGCGCTCATCCAACCACGCGAAGGCCTTCTCCCACGTCACATCCTCAAAGATCGCCAGTCGATCTCGCGGCGCGCGTTGCAGGAAGCGCAGCTTGTTCGCGACGCCGTGCTCGGCGTAGTAAAACGGCGGCAGATAGACGGCCTCGTGCTCGGCGCCGCCGTTTCCCTCCTCATCCGAATCCAATTCGTCCGAGGCTCCGACCATCTCGATGATGACCTCCTCCTGCGCGACGAGCGCGGCGAGTTGCTCGCTGCACTGCGCCGAGGTCACCTCCAGCAGTTGCGCGGCCTCGGCGAGGAGGCGCGTCCGCCTGGCGTAGCAGTGGCCGTCATTGCTGAAGGTTCCCAGCACGTAGCGCAGCCCGGCCTGGATGCGCGTCGGCGCGTCCGGCGCGATGCCCAGTTGGCGCGCGATCTTATCGGCGGTCTTGAATCCGATGCCGTAGATGTCTTTCTCCAACTGGTACGGGTTGTGGCGCACGATGCCGATGGCCGCGTCGCCGTAGGCTTTGAAGATCTTCACCGCCAGCCCGGTGCTGACGCCGTGCCCTTGCAGGAAGAGCATGATCTCCTTGATGTGCTTCTGCTCCTCCCAGGCCTGCGCCACTTTCGAGGCGCGCTTGGGGCCGATGCCGGGCACCTCGCGCAGCCGATCCACGTCCTCTTCAATCACGTCCAGCGTTTGCAGACCGAAGTAATCGACGATGCGACCAGCGTTCACCGGGCCGACGCCCTTAATCAAGCCGCTGCCCAAGTATTTGCGCAGGCCCTCCAGCGTGGCGGGCAGCTTGACGGTATAGGTGCGCACCTCGAACTGGCGCCCGTACTTGGGGTGAGTCGTCCAGAAGCCTCGCAACCTGACCGATTCGCCGACATTCACGCCCGTCAGCGGCCCGATGACCGTCACCTCGTAGGATTTATCCGTGGGGATCAGCTTGGCGAC
>JBKHCQ010000174.1:0-7335 GCA_046541755.1 Anaerolineales bacterium
TCATTTGAGAACACTGGAACTGAAGATATATTCAACGGCAAGAACACCAAATCCGCCAGGCGAACATGTCCCCAGAACCTATGGCGGGTCGCGGTTCGTAAGCTCGACCAACTCGATTCCGTGGTGTCCTTAGAGGAATTGCGCATACCGCCAGGGAATCGATTGGAAGCGCTAAAAGGAAATCGAGAGGGTTCCTACAGCATCCGAATTAACAATCAATATCGTATTTGTTTCGTATGGACCGAAATAGGGCCAGATAGAGTGGAGATAGCAGATTATCACTGAGGCGAGAATAAACATAGCGGAAAAGAGGGAGGGAAAAATGGTACGAGTGCCGACAGATCGAGAACCAACACATCCAGGTGAGATGTTACTAGAGGAATTTCTCGCGCCGATGCATCTTACCCAACAGGAATTAGCCGATAGCATCAAAGTTCCTTACCAAAGAGTTAATGAGATCATAAATCAGCGGCGTGGAGTATCCCCTAGCACCGCGCTCCGATTGGCAAAATTCTTTGGCACATCTGCGAGCTTTTGGATGAACCTGCAACTGCGCTGGGATCTATATCATGCCGAACGCTCAGAGAAACAGGAGATTGAAACGATCAAGCCGTACACCCTTTTGACCAACGCCCTGAAAGGCCCAGCTTGATATTCAATTACACACGATAGCCAATCGAAAGGATCATACCGCCATGACAAATCATTTAGCCGATGAGCGCAGCCGTTATCTACAACAACACGCCGACAATCCCGTGGATTGGTATCCCTGGGGCGAGGCGGCCTTTGAGAAGGCGCGTCGCGAGGACAAGCCCATCTTCTTGAGCATCGGCTACTCCGCCTGCCACTGGTGTCACGTGATGGCGCACGAATCGTTCGAGGACGATGAGACCGCCGCGCTCCTCAACGCCTACTTCGTCAGCATCAAGGTCGACCGCGAGGAGCGCCCGGACGTGGATCGCATTTATATGGGCGCGGTGCAAGCGCTCACGGGGCGGGGCGGCTGGCCGATGTCGGTCTTCATCACGGCGGAGGGCGAGCCGTTCTACGGCGGCACCTACTTCCCGCCCGACCCGCGCCCTGGTCTGCCCGCATTCAAGCAGATATTGTTGATGATCGCCGATGCGTGGGAGTCGCACCGCGAGGAGTTGCTCAAGAACGCCGAACAGTTAGTCGCCGCGATCCACCAGCAGCAGGCGACGCTCGCGCAGGACACCGCCGCGCCGCTATCCGCCGAGACCCTCGCCGCCGCCTATGGCGGGATACAACAACGCTTCGATTGGCAGCACGGCGGCTGGGGCAATGCGCCCAAGTTCCCCCAGCCGATGGCGATTGAGTTCCTGCTGCGCCGTCATTACGCCACGGGCGACGAGCGCGCCCTCCAGATGGTTACTCACGCCTTGGAGGCGATGGCGCGCGGCGGCATCTACGACCAGATCGGCGGCGGATTCCATCGCTACGCGGTCGATGCGCGCTGGCAGACGCCTCACTTCGAGAAGATGCTTTATGATTCAGCACTTCTGGTTCCCGTCTATCTCCACGCTTGGCAAGTAACCGGCGCGCCCCTCTTCCGGGCTATCGTTGAAGAAACGCTCGACTACATAATTCGCGAAATGACCAATCCCAGCGGCGGCTTCTACGCCACGCAGGACGCCGACACCGAGGGCCAGGAGGGTAAGTTCTTCCTCTGGACGCCGGATGAGATCCACGCCGTCCTGGGCCGAGACGCTAAGCGCTTTATGGAGCACTATGGCGTCACCGCGCGGGGCAACTTCGAAGGCCAGAACATCCTCACCTTCCACGGGAGCTTTGAGCAGCGCGCGGCGCTGGCGCATGCTCGCGAGCAGCTCTTCGAAGCGCGGGAGCGCCGCACGCCGCCGGGCCGCGACGAGAAGGTGCTGACCTCGTGGAATGGCCTGATGTTAGCGGCCTTCGCGGAGGCCGCGCGCGTCCTGGATCGACCGGACTACCGGCAGACCGCGACCCGCAACGCGGATTTTCTATTAACCACGCTCCATAGCTCCGAGGGCCGGCTCTGGCACACCTGGATCGAAGGCGAGGTCAAGGTCAAGGGCCTGCTGGTGGATTACGCCTATCTCATCGCGGGCCTGCTGGCGCTCTACCAGACAACCTTCGCGCCGCAGTGGATTACCGCCGCCGAACAGTTGGCCGCGACGATGATGACCTACTTCGCCGCCGAGGTGGGCTTTTACGACACGCCCTCGGATGCCGGGGAGCGCATCGTGGTGCGCCCGCGCGAGACGCAGGACAGCGCCACGCCCTCCGGCAACGCGATGGCGGCCACCGTCCTGCTTAAGTTGGCGCGCTTCGGCGGCGAGCGCGCCTCTGAATATGAAGCGCACGCGCGGCGCAGCTTAGCAGCGATCCAACCCTTGGCACGCCAGCATCCCCTGGGCTTCGCGCAATGGCTCATCGCTATCGACGCGGCGTTGGCCGCCTCGACCGAGATCGCCATCGCGGGCGACCTCCGCGCCGAGGCCACACGCGACCTCATCGCCGTGGCGCAGGCGGGCTACCATCCCCAGCGCTTGGTCGCCACCGGGCAGGGGGAGCCGCCGCCCCTGTTGGCCCATCGCACGCCCTTAGATGATCGGGAGGACACACCCGCCGCGTATGTCTGCCACGCCGCCGCCTGCCGCCCGCCCGTCACGGAACCGGATGCACTTCGGAAGGTGCTAGTCGATGTGAAGTAATCCGCGCTAAATCGCGGGCTACAAGCTCAAGTCGGCTGAAAGCTGACCAAAATGGATGTCCCTAGGTGGGAATGCCAGTCGAATCTGCCTCTGAAAAGAAATGTTACGGCATTCCATTTCATTATTTCATTATTTCATTACACGCCTAGCTACAAACCATCGTATCTTACGAATATCTTACATTTCCCGCCGGGACGTTGACAAAACCCCTCTCCACGTTAGAATACACTCATGCTTATGCAGCAGAGTGGGAAATCACATCGGGAGCGGGACCGGCTGAGCATTATCTTGGCCGTGATGTTGATCAGCGCCACACTCTTTCGATTTGTGGAGCTGCCGACATTTTCCCTGGGGGTGCGCCACGTCTTCGGCTCCCCTTTAAATCTGACTATGGGCGGCGATTGGCTCCTGACGCTGCTGATGATGGGCCTGATTGCCACCGGTGCCCTCTCCTTGATCCGCGATCACCCCGACTTTGAGAACCGCGAGCGACGCTTCATCTTTACACTCTTCACGCCGACGTTGGGCGCGCTCCTGGCCTCCCTGTTGCTCATCCGCGCCGCGACCTGGCCTATGTGGATGGGCACCCTCCTGACCAGCGGCTTCTTTATCGGCCTGCTGATCTACCTGAGCTACCGCGCCCTCTCCCCGGCCCATCCCGGCTACCCCAGCGCCCGCGTGATGCTCAACATCGCCGATTACCTGATGGGCTTCGTCCTCTTCAGTTTGATCCTGATCGAGCAGGGACGGATGTTGGTCACCGGGCCGATCATCTTTCTCTTGAGCGGCGTGCTGGCCTGCGAGCTGCTGAGCGCCAGCGGCGCCTCCGCCAAGCGCGTCCTCCTCTTCGGCGTCATCATCGCGCTCCAACTCAGCGAACTCGCCTGGGTGCTCGGTTACTGGCGGATCTCCGCATGGACAGCCGCGACGCTCCTGACGCTGGGCCTCTATTTATGGAGCGGCGTGGGTTATCAGTACCTCCTCTCGCGCCTCACCCGCCGGGTGGTGATCGAATTCACCGTCGTCGCCGCCTTGATGCTCGTACTGGTCTTGTGGATTAAGCCCTAGCGCGCCAGGAAACTTTGCGAAGGATAAGACTAAATTATCTTGTTAGAAATATCATATTTTGGATATTAAAATTCTCGTGCAACCTTCGCAAGGGGTAGATAAACAATCAATCATTTTTAGGACATCTTTAGGACATCTTTAGGAGGAAAGCTTTACCATGACAGAAGCGTCCCAAAGTAGCATTCAAGAGAAACTCCCTCCTCGCATCTCCAGACTGGAAGAATTGGCGCATAATTTTTGGTGGTCTTGGCACCGCCCCTCGCGCGAACTGTTCAAGCAGGTGGATCGCACATTGTGGACTACCACCCGGCACAACCCCGTCCAGATTCTCCTCGGCGTCCCGCAGGAGCAATTAGATCGACTCGCCCACGACCCGATCTTTTTGCGCGATTACGACGCGGTGTTGATGGAGATGGACGCGGATATCACGAACGGCGATTCGTGGTACACGCAGACTTACCCCGAATTATGTGAGTATCCCATCGCCTACTTCTCGGCGGAGTTCGGGCTGCACACATCGCTGCCCATCTACTCCGGCGGCCTGGGCGTCCTCTCCGGTGATCACACCAAGGAGGCCAGCGACCTGGGCTTGTCCTTCGTCGCCGTCGGCTTCCTTTATGAGCAGGGCTACTTCCGCCAATGCTTAGATGCCAGCGGCTGGCAGGAGGCGATCTATCCGCCGTTGGACACCAACGAGGTGGCGCTCCGTCCCGTCTTCTGTGACGATGGGGACGCCTGCCGGGTGATCTCCGTGCGCGTGGGCGACCGCAACATCCATCTGCGGATCTGGGAGACGCTGGTCGGACGGGCGCGGCTTTATCTGATGGACGCCGACATCGAGCAGAACGCGCCGTGGGATCGGCAGTTGACGGCGCGCCTCTACGGCGGCGATCAGGAGATGCGCATCCAGCAGGAGATTTTGTTGGGGATCGGCGGCGTCTATATTTTGCGCAACTTGGGCATCAAGCCCGGCGTCTGGCACATCAACGAGGGTCACTCCGCCTTTATGGTGCTGGAGCGCCTGCGCGAGTACGTCCAGGCGGGCATGAGCTTCGATGAGGCCAGGGAGCGCGTGCGGACCAGCACCATCTTCACCACCCACACCCCCGTCCCCGCCGGGCACGACGCTTTCCCCTTTATGATGATCGACAAGTATTTCTCTCACCTGTGGGAAGAGTTGGGTATCTCGCGCGAGGAATTCTTGGATCTGGGGAGCTATGAGAGCGAGCACGACAGCGCGTTCAATATGACGAAGCTGGCGCTCCTGCTGGCGGGCCGGACGAACGGCGTGAGCGTCCTCCACGGCGAGGTCTCCCGCAAGATGTGGCACAGCCTCTGGCCCGAGCGCGAGGAAAAAGATGTCCCCATCGGCCATGTGACCAACGGCGTGCATCTCCCCTCCTGGGCCGGGCAGGCGATGAACACCCTCTACCGCAAATACATCAGTCCCGATTGGATGACGCGCCAGGATGAAAATGTCCTCTGGGGACGCATCGACGATATGCCCGACGCAGAGCTATGGGAAGCGCACACCCACCTCAAGATGAAGATGTTCTCCACCATCCGGGAACGCGCGCGCGTCTCGCGCATCACCCGCGCCGCCTCGCCGGAGCAGTTGCTGGCGTCCGGCATCTTCTTAGATCCCGATGCGTTGGTCATCGGCTTTGCCCGCCGCTTCGCGACCTACAAGCGCGCCAACCTGATCTTCCGGGATATCGAGCGCCTCAAAGCCCTGATCCATCACCGCTACCGGCCCGTGCAGTTCATCTTCGCCGGCAAAGCGCACCCGGCGGATGATCCCGGCAAGCTGCTGATGCAGGAGATCTACAACTACGCGCGCAGCCCGGAGTTCGGCGGGCGCATCGCCTTTGTGGAAGATTACGATATGCACCTCGCGCGCTACCTCGTGCAGGGCGTCGATATCTGGCTGAACACCCCACGCCGCCCGATGGAGGCCAGCGGCACCAGCGGGATGAAGGCCGCGTTCAACGGCGCGCTCAACCTGAGCATCTTAGACGGTTGGTGGGCCGAGGCCTACAATGGCCGCAACGGCTGGGCCATCCAGCCCGATGAGATGTACAACGACCTCTATCAGCAGGATAACGCCGACGCCAACGCGCTCTACGAGCTGCTGGAGAACGAGGTCGTGCCGCTCTTCTACGAGCGGGATCGCGGCGACGTTCCGCACGGCTGGGTCTCGATGATGAAGGAATCGATCCGCACGGTGGGGCCGAAGTATTCCACCCGCCGTATGGTCAAGGAATACACCGAGAAATACTACGTCCCGGCCTTGCGGGAGGCGCGCGAGCTGGAAGAATCGTAAGCCCTGCGCCGGGCGAGGGTGTGACGCTTGATCGTAGGGAAAGACGAACTTGCGCCGCCTGCGCCTGCGGATGAATCGCAGGCTAAAAGCTGAAGTCGGCTAAAGACCGACTGAAAGACAGAAATCCCCGTGAAAATCGAGTCAACTGAAGTTGACTTGCGCTTAGTAGACGGGGATTTCAATCCTCGGCGCGGGGCGCGGCGGGATACTTTCCGACGACCAGCCGTTGCTCCCCGCCGGGCGGTAACTTGTTGAAAATGCAAGGCGTGTTATAATCTAGGCAAGCAACTTGAGGATCACACATCCTCGATCTTGTCGCTGGGGCGTGGCCAAGTGGTAAGGCAACGGACTTTGAATCCGTCAATCGCACGTTCGAATCGTGCCGCCCCAGCCAGCTTTAACACAACGCCCCTGCTGAGATATGCGGGGGCTTCTCTTTTTTGGGATGGAAAAGCCAACGATAAACACTGTGTGAAACTGGCTGATCCGACGACGTTGAGTATCGCTTACTCCGAAAGGATAAAACGATGTTTCAAGAGCAAATATTGCAATCTTTAAATACTCTACCTCCCGCTGCCCAACGAGAAGTCTTAGATTTCATCGCTTTTCTACAAACTCGCTATAAGAATCAAGTGCAATCTGAAAAAATACCAACCGAGAGAAACTTGAGCGATGAACCCTTTGTTGGCATGTGGCAAGATCGCGATGATATGCAAGACAGCAGCGCTTGGGTGCGCAAAGTACGAACCCAAGAGTGGGAATAAATAATGGCAGCCCTGACAATCGTAGACACTGACATCCTCATCGATGTTGGACGCAACGTAACGTCCGCACTAACATACATAAAGGAACTCGAAAAGAACAGCGTACTAGCGGTGAGCGCGATAACCTATATGGAGTTAATTGTGGGTTGCCGCAACAAGATCGAATTGCAAGACCTAGACAACTTCATACAACCCTATGAAATTCTACCTGTTAATAAAGCTATCTCAAACGAAGCTACCATGCTCCTGCGTCAATATCGCCTCAGTCACGGGCTGTTGATTGCTGATGCACTCATCGCGGCTACCGCAATAGACTATAGTTACCCTCTCGCTTCCAAAAATCAGCGCGATTATAGATTTATCACGAGATTGAACTTGTTACCCTATCCATAAGCAACTCTCGCAAATCTCAGCCGCTACTCCTAGTCAGTGGCAAGAATCCTCACGTATTCTCATACCAGACTTT
>JBKHCQ010000175.1:0-7322 GCA_046541755.1 Anaerolineales bacterium
GATAGCAGGCGCTCATCCGCAAGACCGTCTCGTTGGAGGCATCCATCGACGAGTTGGTGGGAATGAGGCAGTTCGCCCAAATTGGCGTCAGCGTCATCGACCAATTTCGAGATGTAAAAGACGACGCCTTAGATACCCGGCGCCTGTACTGCTTGACAAACCTTGGGGTATGAGTTAATATATGCAAACTCATATATAAGAGAGGTGATATAAGTTATGTCCTTGGAATACGCTATCTTAGGCTTTTTAGAGGACGAGCCGGTGACCGGCTATGACCTGAAGAAGGTCTTCGATAGGTCGATAGTGCATTTCTGGGCGGCGGATCAGAGCCAGATTTACCGGACGCTCAGTCTTTTGCACAAGCAGGGCTGGGTGCGGAAGGAAATTGTGCCGCAGGAGCAGCGGCCCACGCGCAAGGTCTATCACATCACCGAGGAGGGCCGGGCGGCGCTCCGGGCGTGGCTCGCGACGCCCTTGCCGGCGGATACTCCGCGCATTCCCTGGCTGATTCAGCTCTTCTTTGCCGGGCAGATCGAGGACGCCGAGGTGTTGCGGGTGTTGGAGAGCAAAGCCGCGTCGCTGCGCGCGAAGTTGGCGCGCTACACACGGGTGCTGGCGGAGGCCGAGGCGCACATTGGAGAGGAGGCGTCACCGCGCGATAAATTCTTCTGGCTGTCGACCTTAGATTACGGCGTCGTCACCGCCGAGGCGCAATTGGCCTGGCTGGAGCAGGTCATCGAGCGGGTCCGGCAGGGCGCCTGGGCCGCATAATCATTCAATGAACAATCTGTTGGACTGTGAACCGAGCGAGAAAGTGCTCAAAGAGTCGGCGAGGGCCGACTTCGTAGACGTTGCCACGACTTCAGCCGCCGGACCTTTTCCTCTTCTAATTCCGAACTATTTTCTTAATCTTCATCCATCACCAGCGCGGCGCTCACATCATTCACACATCATTCACACATCATTCACAGGAGAAAATTTAAGATGAACTCAATCAAGCGGTCGGATGTCGCGCGTGTACTCATCGCGCTGGCGCTCAGCGTGATCAGCGGGCTGGCCTTTTTAGTCGCTTTCCCGCCGTATGGGATATGGTGGCTCATCTGGATCGGCTGGATACCGATGTTGGCGGCTCAATATCGCGTCATTCCTCCCAAGCTCTCGATGTTGCCGCCGGCGGTGGCGACCTTTATCTGGTTGCAAGGGTACTTGGGGCCGGTCTTCGGCGGCTCCGGCCTCTTTATGGAATATCTCCCGTTGGCGATCTTCTTCCTGATGCTATTAACGGAGAGCGGCAGTCGCAGATTCCACGAGCGCACGGGCTATCGGTGGTTCGTGTTCCAAAGCTCGATCAGCGCCGCCGCCATCGAGATGATTCGCCTCTTCATCCCCTTCGCGGGCACGTGGGGCTTCGTGGCCTACGCGCACTACGAGCAACCGTGGATCATCCAGCCGGTGGGCATCTTCGGCATCATCGGGATGGGCTTCCTCATCATGGTGGTCAACTACGTTCTGGCGCAGGGCGCGCTGCGGCTTTTTGATCAGCGTTGGCAGATGGAGGATGATCTCCCGCCGATGCAGGCGCATCACGTGCGACGCTGGCTCGTGGGGGCGGGGGCCGCGTTAGGCGTCTGGCTCATCCTCAGCCTGATCATGTTCCGCGCGCCCGATACGCCCACGATTCGCGTGGCGGCCCTTCAGCCGGAGGCCTCCCCCATCATTTCCGCGAATCAGGGACGGGATGAATTGCTCGCCCAACTGCACGCTCGCTTGATCGAGCAATCGCGCGAGGCCGCCGCTCAGGGCGCGGAACTCATCATCTGGCCGGAGGCTGTCTTACAATACGATCCCCAGATCGACGATCCGCTGGGGCTGGCGGCGTTGGCGCAGGAGCTGGATGTCTACCTCGTCGTTGGGTACGTGGTGGATGTCTCGGAAGGTGTCTTCCGCAACGAGGCGACCGTCATCGCTCCCTCCGGCGAATTCTTGGGCGTCTTCGGCAAGGATCACCCCGTGAGCTTTGCCGGCGAGACCAGCCCGACGCGCGGAACCTATCCCGTCTACAAGACCGACCTGGGCACGCTGGCGACCATCATCTGCTACGATCAGGACTACACCGACACCACCCAGAAGATGGCGCGGCAGGGCGCGCAACTCGTGGCCGTGCCCTCCAACGATTGGGCCGGCATCGCCGATAAGCACTACGCGCACACTGTCTTCCGCGCCGCCGAAAATCGCGTGGCCATGGCCAAGGCGGATGGCGGTTTCGATTCCGCCATCATCGATCCCTACGGGCGCATCCTCGAGCTGGCGGTCGCGCCGGAGGGCGGCGAGGCCACGTTAGTCTCCGATGTGGCGCTCGGCAGCGGCAAGGGCACCCTCACCAGCCATCTGGGCGATTGGTTCGGCTGGCTGAGCTTGGCCGGGCTGGTCTTCTTCACCTTCGGGGAATCCTGGCTGGTGAAACGCGCGGAGGAGAACGTCTAAACAGGGAGGGAACATCCAATCGCATCACAAATACAGCGGGGATGCACGTGCTGTTCAAACGTGCATCCCCGCTTTGGCGTCTCAGGTGCCGTCCGAATGCCGGCGTCACTTCCGCGTGATGGGAATCATCCTCCCCGTCCCCAACGCCTTCTCGCTCACCTTCAGGATCACGCCCTGATGCCAGCGCTTGTGCTCCGAGCGGCGGAGCGCCGCGTTGCTGCGATTTTCTGCGATGAGGCGCTCCAGCAGCGGCGCGATCTTGGGATAGTCGAAGGGATCGACCTGATCGGGTTTGAGTTCGGCGGAGGGGGCGCGCTCCAGGATGAAGGCCGGGATCGGTGCGCCGCGCTCGGCTTGAATCCACTGCGCTAACTCATAAATCTGGGGCTTGGTGAGGTCGCCGATGGGGCAGAGCGTGCCCGCCAGATCGCCGTAGAGTGTGCCATAGCCCAGCGCCAGCTCGGTCTTGTTGCTCGTGTTGAGCAGGATGCCGCCGCGCGCGTTGACCAGCGCCATCAGGATGAGCGCCCGCAGCCGCGCCTGGATGTTCTCCGCGCCGACGCCGCCATTCAGCACATCCGCCAGCGCGGTTTCGGCGGCGGCGTGCAGCGGCTCGAGCGGGATCACCTCGAAGCCGATGCCTAACGCGCGCGCCAGCGCCTCCGCCGAGGAGGTGGATCGCGGGTCGGTGTAGCGGCTGGGGATCGCGACGGCGGTGACGTTGGCCGGCCCCAGCGCCTCGGCGGCGATGGCCGCGCCCACGGCGGAATCAATCCCGCCGGAGAGGCCCAAGAAGGCGCGCTGCATCCCGTTCTTGTGGCAGAAGTCCCGCACGCCTAACGTCAGCGCCTGGAAGATGGTTGCTTCTTCTGGATGCTGGATGCTGGCTGCTGGTTGCTCGCGTGCGGCCTCTAAATCCACGATCTTGATGGCCTCCTCGAAGCCGGGCAGTTGGGCCAGCAATTTGCCCTCGGCGTCGAGCGCGAAGCTGCGCCCGTCGAAGATCAGCTCATCGGTGGCGCCGCAGAGGTTCACGTAGATCAGGGGGCAGCGTGGACGGCGGGCGTGGGCTAGTCGCTTCGCCATCATCCCCCGGCGATAGGGCGAGGCCGAGATCGTGATCAGTACCTCGGCCCCCGCCGCGAGCAGATCGGCGGGCGGATGATGGGCGTGCCCCGCGTCCCAGAGATCCTCGCAGACGAGCACGCCGACGCGCTGCCCGGCGATGGTGATCGGCTGGGAGGCCTCGCCCGGCGCGAACCAGCGCGGCTCGTGGAAGACGTCGTAGGCGGGGAGCAGACGCTTCGCGGCGACCAACTGCGCCTCGCCGCCGCGCAGGAGCACCGCCGCGTTGTACAATCCAGGATGATGGGGCATGGGGCGCCCACTGGGGAAGATTGTGCCTACGATGGCCGGCGGCCCGTCGGCGGCCCGCGCGGCCAAATCCCGCGTCGCCTCGAAGGTCGCCGCGCGGAAGCTGCTATCGAAGAGGATGTCACGCGGCGGATAGCCCGGCACTGCCATCTCCGGCAGCGCCACGAGATCGGCGCCCCGCGCGCGCGCCGTCTCGATGGCCTCCAGGCAGCGCGCCACGTTGCCGCCGAGATCCCCCACCGTGGTATTGATTTGGGCCAGAGCGATGTTCATTCCCTAGAACTCCCCCGCCACCGCTTCGAGCAGGTTCAGCGCCTCGATGACAGTATCGCGGCGCAGGCAGACGTGATCCCCGAACATAAAGGTGCGGTAGCCGAGCGCGAGCAGGAAGGCGACGTCGCCGATGTCGGCGCTGACGGGCACGGGGATGTGGGCCAGCGACTCGAAGAGGCGGCTGGCGACGATGGCTGCCGGGTCGGCGCGGATGATGTCGCGCAGCGCGCTGACGACGCGATGCGGGCGCAGCACCTCCACGTAGAGATCTCCGCGCGCGGCCATCAAGCGCCCCGGAGCGGCCTTTTGCCGCCGGGCGTAGGCCAATCCCTTCTGCGTCTCGATCTTGAGGATCACCTCGGCGCCGGGCAGCAGATCGCGCACCTCGTCCACGTCGGCGGTGGATTCGACGTAGGAGAGCATCACGCGCCGGAGGCCCACCTCGCGCATCGCCGCCAGATAGGCGCGATCGGTCTCCGTGAGCGTGCCCTCGATGCGGAGCGTGGGATGCACGATGTTCACCGATTCTCCCGGCCCGACCAGCCGGCGCGGCCCATCCTCCAAGATCAGCCGGTCGCCATCCACGGCGGCGACGCGCACGCGCTCGTTGCCGTCGGAGAAGTAGGCATCGACCGGCGTGCGCACGTGGATGGGGTGGCTCAGGCGCACCTCGGTGTAGGGCGGGATCGCCGCGCCGGCCACGCGCAACTGCCGCCCCTTGAGATCGACCCAGAGCGGCTGGCCGAGGTCGCCCAATCTCTCCAGCGCCTCGGCCGGCCCCTCGCGCAGCGGCATCACGGTGTTGAGCCGCAGGCCGCACACCAGCGGATGCTGCGCCACCTCGTCCAGATAGGGCGCGTAGGGCGGCGCCGTGACGATGGCTTGCACTTTTACCATTGCGTTACATCCTCATTAGCCAGATTTTGGTGGAAATGCGGTATCAATTACGTTTTACGCAATACGCTCTATAGCTTTAGCGTCGCGTCACAGTACCCGCACTTGAACATCCCGACGGCGTCCACGGGGATGGGCGCGCCGCAACGCGGGCACTTCATCTCGATGGGGGTGCTGACCTGGAGGACGGTCTCCTCACTCTGGCGGGCGCGCATATTGTCCTGGAAGTCGCCAAAGTGCCCCCACGAGCGCGCAATCAGCCCCATGGTGTAATCGACCGCGCGCTGCTCATCCTGGATGTGGAAGATTTTCTGCTCGGTGACGGCTTGCCCCCACTGCTGATCCACCTGATCGCCCGGCGAGCCGGTGGGGCGGCGCAGGAACCAGGTGTTCCACGTCTGGCAGACCTGCTGCCAGGCGCGGATCGCGTCCACGTCGCCGCCGTTATCGCCCAGATAGTGGGCGAGCTGTTTTTTGGGGACGTGGGGGTGCATCGGCGCGTCGCCGTAGACGATGAGGAAGGGCTTCTCTTCCAGATCCTCGCGGATGGTAACGTGGGTGTTGACCCAATGCGCGAAGAGGCCATAGCTTTCGGGGGCGTCCCCGCCGCCGCCCTCGCCGTAGAGCGAGCCTAGGAGTTGCTCCAGGTCGAAGCCGCTGGCGAAGGTGGTCACTTGCAGCGGCCACTTATCGCAGCCGGCGTCGCCAATGGCAGCGAAACAGACCTCCAGATCCTCCCGATATTGTGAAAGCGTGTTGTAGAGCAGCGGCAGGCGGTCGAAGATCTCGAAGGGCCAGTTGGCCATCGAGCCGGTGACATCCACGCCGATGATGAGCGGGTTGGCGCTCTCGCTGCGGATATGCTTGCGCGGATCGATGATCTTCTCGTTTGGCTCCTGCTTCTGCTTATACGTGCGCGGCCCGCTGGCCTCGGCGCGCTCGGCGGCGGCCTTGCGACGATCCGCGCCCTTTTCGCCGTAGCTGTACTTCGCGTCGCCGTACCAACTGGTGGTATCCTCATCCCAGGAATACATAGGTTGCTCCTTTTTGTATGTGCGATTGATTTAGGGGATTAGGGAGTATGGAGTAAGCAGAATGAAGTTTGCTCTACACATTTTACTCCCTACTTCCTACTCCATCATCGAGTCCAGCGCCAACGTCTGTAACCCGAACTCCCGCCGGAAGCGCTCATCTAAGTGGTTCGAATGGAGATACGCCGCCACGTCAGAAGGAACCAGATGCTCCCACGTCTCTCCACGCGCCATCGCTCGACGCACCATCGCGCCATCAATGGCGACGCGCTGCTCGGCGGGCACGAGGGCCACGGGTTTGAGGAGCCGATAATCCGCCTTGAGCAGGCTGGCGACGTAGGGGTTCGCCGTGATGAAGGCGTCTAACGGGCCGAAGATCTCCAGGATCATCAGCCGCCAACGCGGGCCGTCATCTAAATCGGGCACGGGGATGAGCGTGTAGTTATCGCGGCCCTGGAGAACGAGGCGCAGCATATCGCGGGTCTCATCTAAGGTGAAGGGATTGCGCGTATTGTAGCGGTACGCGCTGCCGATGCCGATGAGGGCGTGCGCGGCTTGATCGCAAAGGTTGTGGAGCACGGCCTGATGGCCCAGATGCACCGGGCGCCACCGCGCGACCATGCCGATTCGATCAAAGGTTGTGTGGGTTGCTTTCATAAATCATCCCCCCTCGCTCCCACTATCATTATACTGTGGGTTGGGGAGGGGGGAAGTTGGTTATCGTAGGGGGCAAACGAAGCGGTTTCAAGGTGTCTGAGATAGGCTATTTGCTTCGAAAACCCTGGATGGACCGGCGTCATCATAGTTAATCTATTCTCCTGATTTCACTGAAAAAAGCTAAAGGGGCTTGCAAAGCCGCAAAGCTGCAAAGGAAAAATAAGGTAAAGGTTAATTTTCGTGATCAAAAACAGGGATGGGATGAATAAAATTAAATCAAACCTTAAAAATCTTGGCGACTTGGCGTCTTGGCGTGAGATAGTCCCTTCTTTCAGGTGAGTCTTCTCTTGGGCTATCAAAATTGTAGTACTCTCTCCCTGTGGTTTGAATGTTAATATCTTGCGTTGCGTAGAAACTACAGGGAATGTGCCACATTTTCGATTTTCGTAAACGTGCCGCGTCCGACTGGGTGTAACGCTTGATCGTCGGAAAAGGCAGCTTACGCCGCCTGCGCCTGCATACCATTAGGCCGTTTGGCGTCCTCACCACCTTTGCGCCGCCTGCGCCTGCATACCATTAGGCCGTTTGGCGTCCTCACCACCTTTGCGC
>JBKHCQ010000176.1:0-7313 GCA_046541755.1 Anaerolineales bacterium
ATGAAGGAGATGAAGAAAGGGGCATTTTATCGTCGGTCATTTCCGGCATAGACCATCCTCTGATCTGGTAGAGACGCAAGATCTTGCGTCTCTACTATTTTGGTGAATACGATGCTTCTGGAAGATGCGCCTCGGTAACCCTTGCGAAGGTTGCGGGCAGATCTCGTATCTACGATGGTTTACAATATCGAATGCTCGCTTGCTGGGCAGACGCTCGACGAACCTTCGCCAGGTTAAGACTGCATCCTATGAGGATTATAGCATACTCACCCCAGAATTACATTAGAATCAGCAGAATCAGCAGAATCAGCGGATGAAGCAGATGTAGCAGATGTAGCAGATGTAGCAGATGTAGCAGATGTAGATCCCATCAAACAGGCCCGAAGGGGTCTCAGAGATCCTTCGGGCCGGATAATGATGTCGGTGTATCACTATTCGGAGGCGCTCACTCCTCCTCGCCAGAGGGCGGCGGTTCGGGAGCGAGGCGCAGCACGCGGAGGTGATAGCTCGTCCAACCCACCTCGCGGCCCAGAGGACACGGCCCCACCGGCAAGGTGACCAGCGGCGCCCCGGTCGCCGATCCGACGTACACTTTGTAGCTCTGCCCCGGCGCGACCTCGAAGTCCGCGTAGCCCAGGCCCAGCACGGGGCGCATTCCCGTCACGGCGCGATCCGCCGCCTCATCTCCCAGCAGCCAGATCTCCTCCCCCGGCAACGGCGCCATTTCATCTTCATCTTCATCCTCGGCCACGGTTGGCGAGATGTAGAGCGCGACGGAGATCCGCGCCTGCGTCGTGCAGGTGATGGTCGGCGTGAGCACGCGATAGGGCGAGGGCGCCGGCGTAGGGGTAGGCAACGGCGACAACGTTGGGGTGGGCAGCAGCGGCGTCGGTGTGACGGTCGGCGGGATTGACGTGGCCGTGGCCGTCGACGCGACGGGGGCCGGAGCGTCATCGGTGACCGGCGCCTCGGCATCCGCGTAGATGCGCACCGCCGGCGTATCCGCGCCGTAGGCTTGGGCCAACTCCGCCAGGCGGCGCAGCGTCGCGATGGGCCGGCCCCGCGCCGCCGCCGCATCCAACGTCCGCGCCGTGACCTGCCGAATCTCCTCCTCCGCCAGGCCGCGCAGCCGCAACTGCGTGCGCTCCGCATTACCCTCCGCGCCGTAGGCCAGCGCCGTCATCTCGATCCAGGCGCGGCGGTGCTCCGCGGCCATCAGCGGCGGATAGATGTCGTAATACTCCGGCGGCGCGATCACCCAGGCGTAGACCAGCCCGCCCGCCAAGCCCACGATTAAACCCACCAGCACCAGCCATCTAGCTTTCCCAGCGTTCAAAGAAATCTCCTCGTTCAGGGCAGATAGGGCGTCATCGCCGGCGTCTCCGCGCCCAAATCGCGGGCCAGCGCGACCAAGGGCGCGATCATCGCGCGCGATTTCCCCTCCGCGATCCACGCCTCCGTCAACGCGACCAGCGGCGCTGTCGGGTCGCGGGGATTGAGTGTCGCCAGGCGCTTGATCGCGGTGGCGCTGTCGTGATCCACCTCGTAGGCCAGCGCGATCAGGCGGATATATTCCTCTTGATAATCCTCGCGGAGCGCGGCCGGCCCCGCGTCGTACTCGACGCGCGGGAACCACTCCCAGCCGATGAGCAGCGCCAGCCCAATGCCCAGCGCCACGCCCAAGAGAAAGAGCGCCAATCGCTTCATTTTGTAACCATCCCGGCGATCTCATCCGCGTAGGCGAAGAGCGCGGGCGTCCCTCCCGTGTGCCAGAAGAGCACACGCTCGTCCGGCGCGAACGTCCCACGGCGGATCAGGTCAATCAGGCCGCCAAGGGCGCGCCCGGTGTAGACCGGGTCGACCAGCAAGCCCTCGGTTTGGCCGGCCAGGGCGATGGCCTCGCGCTCCAGCTCGCCCACGACGCCGTAGCCGCCGCCCAGGTAGGCATCGTGCACCGTCACATCGTCAGGGGCGATAAGGGGGAGCGCCAGATCCAAGTGTTGAATCGCATGGTTGGCGTGCGTCGCGATCTGTTCCCGAAAGGCCGGGGCCGGCTCGGCGATGCTGATGCCGTGGATCTCGCCCGCGTAGCCCAGAGCGCGCGCGCCGACGAGCAGCCCCGCCTGCGTCCCGCCGCTGCTGGAGGCCACGACGATCTTATCAAACCACCGGATGTTCGGCGCTTGCGTCCACATCTCGACCAGCGCCTCGACGTAACCGCACACGCCCACGGCGTTGCTGCCGCCATAGGGCACGACGTAAGCGCGCCGGCCGGCCGCCCGCTCGCGCGCCGCCTCGTCCGCCAGCGCCTGAGCAATCGGCGTCTGGCCGGCCCAGCGCACCTCCGCGCCGACGATGTGATCCAGCAGGTAGTTGCCCTGCGGCGCGTCGTCCGGCGGATCACCGGCCAGCACGAGCACACACGTCAACCCCAGATGCGCGGCAGCCGCCGCCGTCTGCCGGGCGTGATTGGATTGCTGCGCGCCGGTGGTCAGCACCACCTCGGCTCCCTGCCGGAGCGCGTCCGCCATCAAAAAACGGAGCTTGCGGACTTTGTTGCCGCCCGTGGCAAGCCCGGTGAGATCATCCCGCTTGACCCAGATCTCCGGCCCGCCCACCGCCTCGCTCAAGCGCGGCAGCGGCTCGATGGGCGTGGGGAGATGGCCCAAATCCACAGGTTCTTGCTTGTGCAAAATAGCGCGTAACGCATCAAGTTTCATTATTTATTTCTCCTCCAGATGTTCGGGAAACCGCAACGCTCCTGGCCCCGTCCTCGGGGCCAGACAACAGCGCGGATAACGCCCCCGGGGACGGAGGCTTCGAGCATATTAAGGTTTCCGCGCGATAAAAAACAGATACGCGCCCTCATCGCCCGGCGGCAGCGGCTCCTCGTAATAGCGGCGCAGGAGCCCCTCCGTCAGCGCCAGGTTCCAGCGCGCGGGCGCCACAATCCAACGCCCGAAGAGCGCCTTGCTCACCATCGTGGGCGCGCCCAAGGGATGCCCCCACTCCAGCGCCGCCAGCGCCTGGGGCGAAAAGTACGACCACCAGCGCGTCACGCGGAGGCCCGTCTCGGCCACCAACGCCTGCCACGTTTGGGGATCGTGGTAGTAGTAATGGCGCGAGATCCGATCAAAGAGGCGGCGATACCGCTCGGCCAGGCCGCGCAGGCCCAGGCGATCCAATCCCCTGGCGAGGGAGAGATAGCAGCGGAAGTTCGGGCCGGGTACACAGAAGTAGAAGCGCCCGCCGGGCGCCAGGACGCGCGCCGTCTCATGGAGCACCGGCTCGACCTCCGGGATGTGCTCCAGCACCGAGTTACTCACCACCGTCGCGAAGTGCGCGTCGGGGAAGGGCATCCGCGCGCCGTTGGCGCACGTCAGCACGCGATGCGCCGCGCGCGTCCGCGCCTCGCGCAGCGGCGGCCACCACGGGTCCAGCCCCACATCCAAGGGAGCGTCGAAGGTCGCGGCGGCGAAATGACCATCGCCACAACCGAGATCCAACACCGGCGCGGGCAGCGGCAAATCCGCGTAGAAGCGCGCTTCGACCGAGCGCAACAGCGCTCGAAAGGCGGGGAGTTGGCCTAGTTGCCTGCGAAATGCTACTCTATCCGAATTTTCTGAACTTAATAAAGGCGGCGCCGGAGGCCGCGCGGGTAAAGCGTTGGTCATAGCATTTGATCCGTTTCTCTAAAAACCTTCCAGGGATGATTTCATCGTGTATAACTGCATATTTTTCGGATTTGCCAAAACTGCCCTCATTGATCAGTACTTCCTTTGATAATTTTCATTTTTTCATTTACCAACTCCCTATGTTGTTCTTTTCGATTCCATAAGTTCTTCCGCTAAACGCACAAGCTCATGTGGCGCTACTCCCATTGGCTCACGGATAATCACGGATTAACCCAGATATTTTTTGATTTTTATATTGCGGGGATAGCTATAACAGGAATACAAAGGTCAAAAATTTGACCTTAAACTCGTCCAAATAGACGTGAGTGGTAAAAACGCGCGCCAAACTGGAGAGCTTCACCGGCGGAAGATATAAAATCCGTGGGATCCGTGAAAATCTGTGAGCTGTTTTCAAAAAATGTAAAGCTAAAGTCGGCTCGCCACAGTCGGTAGACCTATGGGCCGCTGAAAGCCGACTAGCATGGATGAGGATGCCCGGTATTGAGTCGGTCTTTAGCCGACCTCAGCTTTCAGACGGGTAGTTCACTACCCGGTCACCCGGCGAGTCTCTCATACATCATGCTATTTCACCTATTTACCCACATGAGCCAAGATCGTTTTGAAGTCTTTGATGTTTATGGGTTGAGACAATCTAGAGCTTGCTAAAAGTGGACGATATGATTTATGGTAAAGCAATGCCCCAATGGCTCACTATCACCCGTTGGGGCATTTTTGTGTCGATCTCCCCGGCGATGCTCTTCCAGAAGCCTCGCCGTCGCTTGCGAGAAAGTTTAGCCCGAAGGATGAGGGAAATCCTTCGGGGCTGAGTTTACGCTGTATGGCTGCACCGACTACAAACGGGATTTACGTCGGAATCCGCCGCCACGCGGCCTCGACCTGGGCGCGCGTCTCGGCAAGCGCGCAATCGGTGTCGATGACCACATCGGCGCGGGCGATTTTCTCCTCCTGCGGCGGCTGCGCCTCGATGCGCCGGCGCGCCTCCGCGCGGGAAAGATCACGCTCCGACATCAGCCGCTCAAGCTGCGTCGCGGGCGCGCACGTGGCGACCCAGATCGCCTCGTAGGAGGCGGCCATGCCGCTCTCCAGCAACTTGATCGCCTCGACCACGACGACGGGCGCGTCGCTGGCCGCGATTTGCCGCGCGACGGCCTCAATCGTGGGCGGATGCACCAGCGATTCCAGGCGTGCCAGCGCCGCCTCGTCATAGAAGACCACCGCGCCCAATTTGCCTCGGTCGATGTGCCCATCGGGTGCCAGGATCTGCTCACCGAACGCCGCCACGACATCGTCGTAAGCCGGACCATCCGGCGCGATCATCTCGTGGGCGACGCGGTCGGCGTCGATATGCTCGGCGCCCAACGCCACCAACATCCCTGCCACCGTGGATTTTCCCGTGGCGATGTTGCCCGTCATGCCGATGCGATAGGGCACGCGCGTCACGCGACCGACATCTCCGGGACCTCCGAAAGCTCCGCGACCTCCGACCACTCTTCCAGCAGGCGATTCATCTCCGCCTCGACCTTGCGATATTCCGCGCCCAATTTGGAGACGCGGGTGGTATCCTGCGCGCGCCCGGCCAGGTTCAGATCGGTGGTGAGGCGCTGGAGACGCGCCTCCAAAGTGTGGATGCGCTCTTCCAGGCTCTCCAAGCGCTGCTGCTGGCGATCCAAGGTGCGTTGCCGCTCGCGCTGGGCGCGCTGTCGCGCCTCCCACGCCCGCGCGGCCTCATTTCCATCGTCTCCCGCCCCGCCGCGCTCATTCTGCGCCTGATGCCACGCCTCGTACTGCTCGTAGCCTTCCGAGAATTGATGCAGGCGCCCATCGACGATGGCCCACACGTGCGTGGCGATCTCGCGAATGAGATACCGGTCGTGGCTGACCATCAAGACCGTGCCGTTGAAGTCGTCGATAACCTCCTGAAGCGTCTCCTGCGATCTTATGTCCAGGTGATTGGTCGGCTCGTCCAACAGCAGGAAGTTGGCCTTCTGCAAAGTCAAAAGCGCCAGCGCGACGCGGGCCTGCTCCCCACCGGAGAGCACCCCAATATCCTTGAAAACCGTCTCGCCCCGGAAGCCATAGCGCGCCAAGAAGGAGCGCGTCGCCTGCAACGAGGACATCCCGGCGTCCAGCAGCGTGTCGATCACGCGCTTGGTCGGATCCAAATGCGCCTGAATCTGCGCGAAGTAGCCCACGTGCACGCCGGCGCCCAGGCGAATATGTCCATCCAGCGGGGGAATATCGTTGAGCAGGGTGCGCAGGAGCGAGGTCTTGCCGGAGCCGTTCGGGCCGATCAGGGCGACGCAGGCGCCGCGATGAATCTCGGCCTTCTCGATGACGAGCAGCGGCTGAGCCGGATCATAGCCGACGCGCAAATCCTTGAGTCGCAACACCAGATCCCCGCTGCGAAGTTGGGTCTGGAGATCGATGTGAATATCCTGATAATCCTGGGGCACTTCAAGGCGCTCCAGGCGATTCAAGCGCTTGAGGCGGCCCTTGGCCTGCGATGAACGCTGACCGGCCATATAGCGCTGGATAAAGTCCTCGGTCTTGGCGATCTGCTGCTGCTGCGCCTCGTAGCGCGCCTGCTGGCGCTCGCGATGCTCGGCGCGCTGCTGCACGTAGGCCGTATAGTTGCCCTTGTAGGCATCCATCCGGCGGTGATGCACGTCCCAGACGCGATTGGCAACCGCATCCAAGAAGGCGCGGTCGTGGGCCACGACGATCATCGCGCCCGACCACTGCTGGAGATAGTTCTCCAGCCACTCGATGCCCTCGAGATCTAAGTGATTGGTCGGCTCATCCAACAGCAGGAGATCCGGCTCCTCCAGCAGGAGGCGCGCCAACAGGGCGCGGGTCTTCTCGCCGCCGCTGAAGTAGCGGACGGGTTGTTGATATTGAGCCTCGGTGAAGCCCAGGCCGCTCAGCACCCGCTCGATGCGGGTCTCGTAGGTGTAGCCGCCCGCGCGCTCGAAGGCATCGAGCAGGCGGCCATAGCGGGCCATCGCGTCCTCTTGCAGATCGGGATCATCGGCCGCCATCGCGGCCTCGAGGCGACGCAGCTCGGCCTGTTGGGCGTGCAGCTCCGTGAAGACCGCGTCCATCGCCTCCCACAGCGTTGCATCGCTCTCGAAATCCGGCGATTGCGGGAGGTAGCCCAACCGCACGTCCCGCGCGCGATAGATCTCCCCCTCGTCGGGCATCAGATAGCCGGCAATGATGTCTAATAATGTACTCTTACCACAGCCGTTGACGCCCACCAAGGCGATGCTCTCGCCGCGATGGACGGTCAGTGAGATATTGGAGAAGATTTCATCCGCGCCAAAGTATTTTGTCAGTTTTGATGCTGAAATTAAAGTCATAGTCTCTGCATTATACCAGACTTCTGCAGAGACGTGAGTTGGACACTGAAAGTAATCATCGGAGGAGAAACTTGCACAAAAGGCCTTTAGCTTTACAATATCATCAATGAGCGTATGGGATTCATTATGAAAGAGGAGCCAACGGTGACCGACATCCAATCGACGGACAACTACGACAGCCCCTGGAAAGAGGCGCTGGAGGTTTACTTCGCCGAGTGTCTCGCCTTCTTCTTCCCGCGGGCCGCAGCGGACATTGATT
>JBKHCQ010000177.1:0-7308 GCA_046541755.1 Anaerolineales bacterium
GCGGGCGTCGGGACGTTCAGCACCGGCGTGGTGGCGTACACGGATCTCACCGGCGAGCGCCTCACGGCCCGACACCCTCCCTTTGTGCTCACCGCGCGGATGGCCGCGCGCTTGGTCGGCGACCGCGATCTGGAGGCCGACCGCCACTTCAACATCCCCGCCGAGGGCGTCTATTTGGATCTGACGCTGCCGCTGGAGAACAAAGAGGAGACGCCCGCCCACGACGTGCGCCTGCGCGATTGGGCCTATCTGCTCGCGCCCATCGTGGACTACGCCGATCAGCGCGTGATTTTGAACACCAACGACGGCGAGACGATCTGGATGCTCAACGAGCCATACCTGTGGAACGGCGATTATCCGCCCTTTGCGCAGGTCGGCACGGCCACAGACACGATCACGCTGGCCGATTGGCGCGCGTTGCCGGAGGCCGAGCGCCCGCGCTGTGTCTTCACCAGCCCCTACGGCATCCACATCGATCCGCCGGCCGACCGCCGGGCGCTGACCGAGGATTTCGGCTCCTTCATCACCATCCCCGCCGGCTACGAGGACGTCATCACCGTGACGGAGGACAACGAACTGCTGTTGCCTTGCCTTCCGTTGGATTGGGAGCTGCCCGATTTTCACGGCTATATGTATCGGGAACCGGCGGTACGCTTCGGCGTGCATTCCTATGAGCTGTTCGGGCGCGAGGTGCGCTTCCACGGCACGCCGCGCGAGGGCGTCGTCGTGCTGCCCTATGACGCCGGCTCCGTCTACGTGATGGCCGGCACGGATACCGTCCCCTTCCGCGAACATCTAAAGACCGCTACGCCCTATCACGCCACCCCGCCCGACCTCCCCACGCTCTCGTGGCAGGATGTCTGGTCGCGCACACAGACGATGACGCTGCGCGCCACGTTCTACGATGTATGGGATTGGGATAGTTGCGCGACCTGCGAGCGCCCGATGGAGCAGCACGCTGGATTCGCCGTCACCTTCGGCATCTACGCCGACTTGGATGGTGATAGTGAACACGAGACCTTAGTCCGCGAAATCCCCACGCGCTTGGATGACGCGCAGTTGCAGTTGCTGGGCAAAACGTACAGCCAGGGCGGCTCCAACCTCACCATCCCCGAGGACGAGAACCTGATCCAATTGCCCATCTTCCACGGGCTGGGGATCAAGATCGGGCCGGAGGGTGCGACCTGGGACGATTCGTGGCGCAGCGTCGGGCCGGGCGCGAGCGAACTCTTCACCGTGACCGAGGGCATGGCCTACGACGACCTCTTCTTCCGCCAGGTCATTCCGCCCGGCTCCTGGGCGTCGTTCATTGTCTCGGCCACCATCGAAAACTACCCCTTCAATCGCGAAGGGCAGTTCAAGATTCACGACGGCGGGCGGCTGGTCTATCGCCAGCAGATCGCCGGGCCGAACCGCTATGAGGTCTACGACGCCCACGTCCACGTGCCTGAAGGCGTGTCGAGCGACGGCCAAATCGCCAAGCAGGCCGGGCCGACGGCGGTCAGCATCTACAACGATACGCTCCTCTTCTTCTACGATGTCTGGGATGAGGCCGACGCGCGCCCCTACTACGATCCCGGCGATCCGCACCGCTACGATCCTTACATCAAGAGCTGGGGCTACGGCGACGCGGTGTGGACGACTTACGCGGGCGGCAGCGAGAAGAAGACGCTCTTCCACACGGTGCTGGGGCCGGGCGATCGCACGCGCGTGCGCGTCTCCTTCGATAACAACACCGGCATCACCGTCACCCACCTCAGCGTCGCCCTCGACGCGCCCGCCGGCGTCACCGTCACCCATCTCTACACCGATCCCACCGCCGCGTCCACGCCGGAGCCGATCTGGCCGGAGTTGGCTTTCCTCAACCGCAGCACCGTGCCCGACGCCTGGCGCAGCGTGTGGTACTTCGATCTGGTGGTGGGCGAGGAGCTGCCCGCCGAGTTGTGGGGCCAAGTCGCGGAGATTCCCGTCGCCATCACGGCGGATAATCTGCCGGCCGATTACGACGCGCCGCCCGCGCGGTTGGGCTTCAAGCGCGCCGCTGATCCGATGCCGATGTACACTTCTGGGCCGGCGCACAGCCTGGTCTTGACCGACGCGCTGCCTTCTGAGGTGACCGTGGACGCCATCGCCTGGCTCACTGACACGGCCACGCGCGACGCGCTGGAGGCCGCGCTGGATCACGACGCCGGCGATCCCGCAGCCGACACCGCCAGCGACCTCTTCGCCGGGCTATCGACGACCGTGCCCTTCACCGTTGAGGGGGGCGTCCTCACCGTCGATCTGCCGGACGCGATGCGCCAGTTGCCGCCGGAGGGCGGGCGGCTGTCCTTAGTCGCTAAAGCCGACTTGGCGCGCGCGCATCACGGGCCGAACATCGTCAACGAGGGCGCGGGCATCGCCTACACCGATCCCTTCGGAATGCGCTGGACGGCCCGCAGCGAAAGCGCCATCGTCGAGGCCCATGGCGCCGCGCTCTGGGTCGAGTATGAGTGCGGCGGCGGCTGGGGCGAGTCGTCGTTGGAGGGTACGGGGAACGTGATTGCTTCCGAGGGCGGCGGGTGCTCTATCCCCAGCTATGGCCCTGCCGAGGTCATCATCTACGTCACCGCGTACAATGCCGGGGACGCCATCGCCCGCGAAAGCCAGATCGCGCTGGACATTCCCTGGAGCGTCGAGCCGTCCTGGGCCGATCCAATGTGGGATGCGTTCATCGAGGGCGAGGGGCGGCAGCTTATTTGGGAGTTGGGGGATATGGCGCCCGGCCAGTGGAAAGAGTTCACCATCGTGCTCTGGCTCGATCCCGCCGGAGGCGAATGGGAGGGCGAGAGTCATCCGTTTGAGACCACCGCTTCCGCCGCTCCGACCGAGGGGCGCCTCGTCGGCATCCACCACACCGATGGCGACTTCTTCGACGACTACAGCCAGCAGCAGATCAGCGCCCAAATCGGCGGGCCGCTGCTGCTGAACGTGCATCGCGCGCCACAGTTTGTCTATCTGCCAACCGTGTTGCGCAACTACCGCGCGCCGATCTCGATCCCTTATTTGGTCGGGACGCCCATTCTCCAGCGGGAGATCGTCTATCAGGGCGAGGTCTTCTACCGCACCACGTTCGCTCTGCCGTCCGAGTTGCCCACGGATGGGCGCTACTATCTCTCATCCAGCTCCGATAGCGTCGCGGAGATCATGGTCGATGACGCGCTGGCGCTGGTAGATGCGAATGGCGAGGATGCGTTCTACTACCTCTTCTCCGCGGACGGCGATCCGCCCGCCCCGCCGGAACCCGCTATCGTCGAAATCCCGGCGGCCACGATGGCCCAACTTGCCGGGCAGACCGTCACGTTGGAATACCGGGATGTTTTCGCCTCCGTCGTCGAGGCCACGGAGGTGTGGCTGATCTACGTGCCCTAGAGAGCCTATTCATCCTGATGGAAAGCGTCCGGGTTATATCATCGCTCGGACGCTTTTTTGACTGATGTTGTTGTAGCGCATTTTGTACAGATGTGGGTTGATTGAGACATAAAAAGGAGGCCGCGATGAAAAACTGGCTATGGAATGTGTTTGTAGTATTGGCAATCGTCGGGGGCAGTTTCTTCCCCGGCGTAGGCGCCGTGTCGGTCGCCGAGGCTGCCGTGCATCCCGCCGGCGCATACACGGATCCGGATACGCTGATCGCGCAGATTATGGATACCTTGGCGCAGCAGTCCCTTGTCCAAGACCGCGAAGCCCAGGTGCTGGATGTGATAATCGAAGGCGAAGCCATCATCATCAATTGGGATCGCCGGATTTTGGACGAGGACGCCTTCGATGCGGAGATCTTCGCCCGGTTGACCCAAGCGCTCGATGCGCAGTTGGAGCTTACCCAGCGCTACTTCGTGACCTTCCAGATCGAAGGGCGATCGTTGGATGATTGGGGCATGCCGGTGCCGGAATTCCCAACGCCGGCCGAGGCACCGCGCGAGCTACAAGCCCCTGCCGCCGGGCCGCTCTCCGGCAAAAAGATCGCGCTGAATCCCGGCCATGGCCTGTATGACAAGACGGATAATGGCGCATATAGCTGGCAGCGCGGCGAATGGTGGGGCATCCGCGAGGATCTGGTCAATGCCGAGATGATCATGTACGCCGCGCAGTACTTCGAAAACGCCGGCGCGACGGTCATCGATCTGCGGCAGATGGATAAATCGCCCACGGGGCCGAGCGGCTATCCCCATTGGTACGAGGGCGCGCGGGAGTATCTGTGGGATGCGGGGCTGCCGAGTTGGGTGTGGAACACATCGGGGTGCGGCAGCAATAATCTGTGCAAGGATATTATGGCCCGCCCCTACGGCGCGAACTATTACGGCGCGCATCTGCTCATCAATCTGCACAACAACGGCGGGCAGGGAACCGGCACCGAGACCTGGTACGATACCACCGGTGATTATCACAGTTCTTCTGCCGCGCAGAACCTGGCTCAGAAGATCAACAGCCGCGTCGTCAACACGATCCGCGCGCGCTACAACAGCAGTTGGACTGATCGCGGCGTCAAGCCTTCTAACGGCGGCTACGGTGAAAATCGCTACGCGCGAATGCCCGCCGCGCTCATCGAAGTCGCCTTTATGGACAAGGAATCGCCCGATAACGACGCCCTGCACGACGAGGCCTTCAAGCGGCTCGTGGCCGAGGCGCTCGTCCTGGGCGTGTGCGACTATTACGGCGTCGCTTGCTCGAATGTCACGCAGCCGCCCACATTGACGCCCGCCGCGCCGAGTAATCTCAGCGCCGCTTCCGCCTCATCCACGCAGATCGATCTCACGTGGAACGACAACAGCGATAACGAGAGCGGCTTCAAGATCGAGCGCTCGCCCAACGGCAGCAGCGATTGGACGCAGATTACCACCGTCGGCGCGGGCGTTACCAGCCATTCTAACAGCGGACTGTCGGATGACACCCCCTACTACTATCGAGTGCGGGCGTATAACAGCCATGGCAATTCGGGGTATAGCAATGTCGCCTCGGCGACCACCGGCAGCCCGCCGCCCGCCTCGGGGACGAAGCACGGCAGCACGAACAAAGATGCTTACGCTGAATCAGGGTATCCTGATATTCCAACCGGCAATCAGCAGAACATGTATCTGGGCTACGATACCTGGTACGGCAAAGGCTACAACCGTATCTACATCAAATTCAACTTGCCCTCGCTGCCGAGCGGCGCGACGGTCAGCAGCGCTCAGGTGGAACTCTATCAATATGCCGTGCAATGCTCCGGCAGCTATGGCGTCACCGCCTATGAGATCACGAGCGATTGGGGACAATACGAGTTGACCTGGAACAACCAGCCTTCCAAGGGCGGCAGCGTCGGATCGACCTCCTTTGAGTGCTCCACGGGCTGGAAAACGGTCGATATTACCAATTTGGTCAGCCAGTGGTATCAAGGACGGAGCAATCACGGGGTGACGGTCTGGGCCAACAATGAATCGGCGGCCGGCGGCGTCTTCCGCTCCAAGGATTGTACGACCTCGCAGTGCCCCAATCAGGAACATCCTCGCATCAGGGTGAGTTACACAGTACCCTCACCCGAAGGTCTGGGCAGCATTGCGGGGCGGGTGACGGACGACGACGGCGCGCCGATGGTGGATGTGCGGGTAACGCTCAATACAGGGCCGCACACGCGGACGGACGGCAGCGGCGAGTATCTCTTCACCGATCTGGAGGATGGGAGTTACACCATCACGCCGGAGAAGGACTACTATCACTTCTCTCCCGCGCAGCGCACGGCGAACGTGACGTCGGATGTCACCGGCCAGAACTTCACCGGCGGCCTGCCCGATCTCGGCTTCCGTCCCCACCCCGATGGCTATAGTTTCAACAACTACGGCGGCGTCAACTACAGCGATTACACCATCGGGGATATGCGGCGGATGTTCGGCGATGACGCCGTCTGCTGGATGGTCTTCGGCGTGTGTGTGCCCAAACCGGCGGCTGTGGCGTGGAATGCGCAGGCGAATGACACCATGGCCGGCGGACACTGCGATGGGATGGCTTCCACCAGCTTGCTCTTCTTCAAAGGCTTCGGCGACCCGGAGGATTTTCAGAGCGGCGCGAGCGTTACCTACGATTTAGACCACGCCAACGCCCGGCGCAACATCGCCTACTATTTTGTGGAACAGTTGACCAATCCGGTGCGTAGCTACAAAGCGCGCAGCGTGCAAAACTCCCCCAGGGAGATTCTGCGCCAGCTCAGCGCGGCGCTGGGCAGCGGCGCCGATCCCACCACGCTCATCGTCCGCCAACGCCAATCGAACGGCCGGATGAGCGGGCACGCGATCACGCCCTACGCCATCGAGGATCGCGGCGGCGGCGTCTACTGGATTCGCGTCTACGATAATAACACCTCTGGCAACACGAGCCGCTATGTCGTCGTGGACACGGTGCGCAACACCTGGAGCTATCAGATCGGCGCGAACACCACCTGGCAGGGCGACGCCGGGACAAAAACCCTGGGCCTCGTCCCCATCTCCAACTATCGGGCCGATCCAGAATGTCCCTGGTGCAGCAGCAATCGCCGGGCCATCGGCTCCTTCCCCTACGAGGGCGTGTGGTTGGATGGCGCCGGCCACCTCTTGATCTCCGACTCGCGGGAGCGGATGGTGGGCTACGTGGGCGACAAACTGGTCAACGATTTCGGCGCGGAGGCCGTCAGCATCATCGACGCCGGCAGCGACGTCGCGCTGGAGCCGCTCTACACCGTCCCCCTGAGCGATACCTACACCATGCTCCTCGATGGGCAGACCGTGGACGCGCCGGAGACGGTGAGCTTGGCTTTCTTTGGAGAGGGCAACGCTGTGCGCGTCGAGGATCTTGTGCTGGACGCGGCCACCCGAGACCGCGTGGCGATCTCCCCCGATGGCAACCAAATCGCCTATCAAGCCAGCCGCGACCAGGAAGCGACCCTTACCTTGATGTTGGAAGAGGCGAGCGAAAGCGGCCTCTTTACCATTCGCGGCGCGGACGTGATATCGGGTCAGATGGTCGCCTTGGGCGTCGATACCGAGCGGCAATACTTGGTGTATACCAATGAACAAGACGAAGCCGGAACCTACAACGTGG
Organism: Anaerolineales bacterium; assembly: GCA_046541755.1. Taxonomy (GTDB): domain Bacteria; phylum Chloroflexota; class Anaerolineae; order B4-G1; family SLSP01; genus JAAAOZ01. Next base: position 7,090 of record JBKHCQ010000177.1, read on the forward strand.
ACATCAAAATTGTGGGGACGGAGGGCGACGCGCAATTTATGCACACCAACCTGAACATCGCGCCGCTGGATACCCACTACCTGGATTATGGCGCGTGGGATCGCGCGGGCGATATGACCCTCTACATCGATAACGACCAGGACGGTGCGGCAGACGAGACAATGACGTTGGCCAACCAATCTAATCTACTGTTCTTGCCCTTGGTGGTAAAAGATTGAC
>JBKHCQ010000178.1:0-7236 GCA_046541755.1 Anaerolineales bacterium
CTCGCCTCCGTCATCAAATCCGCGCGCGACATTATGCGCAAGGACAAGGGCCTCAGCAGCGACGTGGACCGCCTGCCGATGCTCACCTGGATCATGTTCCTCAAGTTCCTCGACGATATGGAGCGCAGCCGCGAGGTCGCGGCGAAGCTGGAGAACAAGACCTACCGCCCCATCCTGTCGCCGCCCTACCGCTGGCGCGATTGGGCCGCCGACGAGGGCGGGATCACGGGCGACGATCTGCTCAATTTCGTCAACTACGACGAGGCCACCCGGCCCGATGGCACCCAGGGCGCGGGCCTCTTCGCCTACCTGCGCAATCTCCTGGGCACCGACGATGACCCCCGGCCCGACGTGGTCGCCACGATCTTCCGAGGCGTCTACAACCGGATGCGCAACGGCTACCTGCTGCGCGATGTCATCAACAAGGTGAATGGCATCGACTTCGCCTCCACCGAGGAAATCCACACGCTAAGTATGCTCTACGAGACGATGCTCAAGGAGATGCGCGACGCGGCGGGCGACGCCGGTGAGTTCTACACCCCGCGCCCCGTGGTCAAGTTGATGGTCAAGGTCACCGATCCGCGCCTGGGCGAGCTGGTGGAGGACCCCGCCTGCGGCACCGGCGGCTTCCTCGTCGAGACCTACGAGCACCTCAATAAGCAGGTCGAGACCGTCGAAAATCGCCAGACGCTCCAACAAGACAGCATCCAGGGCGGCGAGGCCAAAGCGCTGCCCTACCTCCTGGGGCAGATGAACCTGCTGCTCCACGGCCTCGAAGCGCCGCAGATCATCTACGGCAACAGCCTGGCCACGCCCCTGCGCGACATCGGCCCCCGCGACCGCGTGGATGTGATCCTCACTAACCCGCCCTTCGGCGGCGAGGAAGAGGCCGGCATCCAGGATAACTTCCCCAAGGATAGGCAGACCTCGGAGACCGCCTTGCTCTTCTTGCAGCTCATCATGCGCAAGCTGCGCCGCGTTCCCAGACCGGGACGGGCCGCGATGGTTGTGCCCAACGGCACGCTCTTCGCCGATGGCGTCGCCGCCCGCATCAAGGAGCACCTTTTGAAGAATTTCAGCCTGCACACCATCGTGCGCCTGCCCAACGGCGTCTTCGCGCCCTACACCAGCATCCCCACCAACCTGCTCTTCTTCGAGGTGGGCGGGCCGACCGAGGAGATCTGGTACTACGAGCACCCCCTGCCCGAAGACCGCAAGAACTACACCAAGACCAAGCCCCTGCGCTTCCGGGAATTCAAGCCGCTGCTCCAATGGTGGGATGACCGCGAGGAGACCGACCAGGCGTGGAAGGTAGGCATCGATGAGGTGCTCAAGTACGACGATGCGGGCGACCTGCTCTCCGCCAACCTCGACGTGAAGAACCCCAACGCCGGCGACGAGATCGAACACCGCCCGCCGGAGGAGCTGGTGCGCGAGATCGTGGCCAAGGAGCGGCGCATCCTGGCCCTGATGGAAGAGATCGCGGCGGAGTTGGAAGGCGGGGCGTGATGAACAACAGCCCGTGGCCGCTGACACCATTAGGTGAAGTGATTGAACAGCGAAAAGAATTCATCAGAATCGACGATTTCAAAACCTACAAGCGTTGTCGAGTACAGCTACATGCCAAGGGCATTGTGCTGCGTGATGAGATTGATGGCTACCGACTCAGGACGAAAAAACAACAGGTATGTCAACCTGGTGAGTTTCTAGTCGCTGAGATTGATGCTAAGGTGGGTGGGTTTGGTATCGTCCCGCCAGAATTAGAAGGCGCCATTGTCAGTAGCCACTATTTCTTGTTCGTAATCGATGACACAAAACTTGATCAGCGTTTCTTGGATTTCTTTATTCGTACCCATCAATTCCAAGATCAAGTTGAAGCTCAGGGTTCTACAAATTACGCTTCTATCCGTCCACATCAGGTCCTGGAATACGAAATCCCCCTGCCGCCGCTGGCCGAGCAACGCCGCATCGTCGCCCGCATCGAGGCCCTCGCCGCCAAGGTCGAGTCCGCGCGTCAGCTCCGCGAGGAGGCACAGGAAGAAGCAGAAGCATTATTGGAATCCTCTCTTGCGAGTGTTTTTGAAGAGATAGACAATAAAGCGGAGACAACAGGTCAACTTTCTGATGAAGAAATATGTGAACTTATACCGGGTAGGCACATATTGACGAAGAATTACAATAGAAACCAATTTGGCGAACCATATATTACCGGCCCCGCAGATTTTGGGGAAAAATTTCCTACTCCGACGAGATGGACGCCGATGCCCAAAGTCTTTGCAGAACCAGGGGATGTTTTATTAACAGTCAAAGGAGCTGGAGTCGGAAAACTGAATTGTGCTCCTTCTTTTTCCCTCTGTATCGGAAGACAGGTTATGGCTTTACGTCCTAACAAAGAGCGTCTGGTGCGCGATTATTTGTATTACTTTCTGATGAGTAAGTATGATTACTTTCAAGATGGGGCTAGAAGTACGACCGTGCCGGGTTTGAGAAGAGAACATGTTTGGGATTTAGAACTTCCTCTCCTCCCTCTCTCCGAACAACGCCGCATCGTCGCGCACCTCGACGCGCTGCAAGCCAAGCTCGGCGCCGTGCAGTCGCATCAGGCCGCCACCCAGGTCCGCCTCGACGCGCTGCTGCCGTCCATCCTGGATCAGGCCTTCCGGGGAGAGCTATGATCACGTTAAAATCCAATCGGTTACACGCAGTCAGGAGGAACCTATGTCAGACCCAGTGATGATTACCCTCATCATAGCTGTAGCCTTGTTGATCGTTCTCTTCATCTTCCGCCGCCAGCTCAAAGACTTCATCTTCAGCATCAGCAAAGAGCAGGGCATCAACACCGAAATTCACACCCACGACCCGCCGTCGACCTCCACCGGCGCGCCCGGCGCGCCGCCGCCCACTCGCGGCGTCAGCGTCTCCGGCAACGTGCTGCGGGGCCGGGATAACACCCTCGATGTCGAACACGATGACGCCACCGTTGATGACAACAAACTCCGCGGCAAGGGCCAGACCCTCAGCGTCGCCAAGCCCACGCCCCAGGCACTCCATCTTCACCAGCAGATCACGCGCAACTTCAACGTCATCCAGCTTCGCGCCCTCTGCCAGCGCCTCGATATCAATTACGACCGCCTCCCCGGCGCCGAAGCCGATCTCTCCGCCAAAACCGACGCCCTGCTCGGCCAGATCCAACAGGAGCAACGCCTGCTCCAACTGATCGAAGCCGGCCGCGAGCTGCACCCGACCCTTTCCTGGCTTCCATAATGAAGAAAATTTTAGCGGATTACCAGGAACACCGCGAGGCGTTCCGCGCCTTCGTCGCCCCCGGTGGTAATAGTGGGAATAGCCGTATCCTCCTCTTTTCTGGAAAGAGCGGCAGCGGCAAGACCACCCTCCTCGGCGCCTGCCTCCAGGAAATCCCCAAGCGCGTCACCACCGTGCCCATCCAGATGCGCGGCAGCGCTACCACCGTCTCCGAAATCCTCCGCCGGGTGGGGGATCGCCGTGGCTGGCCCGCGATGCCCAACTTCATCGCCGCCCTGCAGGCCCTGCCCCAGGTTCAGGTGGATGCCAACAAGCTCGTCGGCATCGGCAACCAGATCAACGTCCCCGCCGCCGATCGCGCCCAGCGCCGCGCCGCTCTCACCGAAGCCTGGTTTGCCGACCTCCGCGCGCTGGATCGGACGTACCTCCTCGCCATCGATACCTACGAAGACGCCATCCCCGACGTGCAGGAGTGGCTCGCCGGCCCCTTCTTGGCCCGCGCCGTGACCACCCCCCGCTCCGCGTCCTCATTGCTGGCCAGACCGTGCCCGACACCAACAACATCGAGTGGGGCCACTGCTGCGCCCATCACAAGCTTTTCGGCGTGCGCGAAGCCGAACACTGGCTCCCCGTGGTCGAGGCTATGGGGCGCTACATCCCCTTCGATGACCCCCTGACGTGGCTATCCGGTGTCTGCTATGCCCTCAAGGGAGCGCCCAAAGACATCGCGCAAGTCATCGAGGGGTTGCCGTGCAAGGAGGTGGCTGCGTGAACAACCAACCCGCCTCCGACCGCCTTACCGAGCTTCTGACGCAACTCCAATCCGCCCAGGATGAGACCGCGCGCGAGTGGATCGTCCTCCAGCTCACCCTGGAACGCCTCGCTCCTGACCTGCGCGAGGCCGTCTGGGCCGCCGCCATCCCCCACTGGTTTGATGCGCCGTTCCTGGCCCATCTCCTGGATAGGGATCAAGACCGGGTTGCCGAGCATTATGAGCAACTCCAGAAGCTCTCCATCGTCGAGCCTTACCCGGAGCGCGGCCACAACCTCCACGAGCGCGCCCGCACCCTGCTCCTCAATCACCTCTGGGAAAATGACCGCGAGCGCTATCGCGAACTCAGTTATCGTGCTGTCGCCTATTGTGAAACCCAGGATCAGGAAGACACTCTCTGGCGTGTGGAGAGCATTTATCACCTGCTGATTGCGACGCCGGAAAAAGGCAAAGATCAACTCCACAACACGGGCAAGGAATGGCACAATTCCCCGAATTTCGCCTATGATAAAGTTGAGCTGATGGCGAGCATCGCCCAGGAACACGTAGAGGCTGACCGCGTCTCTTTAGCCAGCGCCAACTATATCAACTTTTGGCGAGCCGTATTGGATATGGACCACAACCGTTACCGTGAGGCTAAACGTACCCTGATGAACATCGCCGTGGATGCCGAAGCTGACCCGTATTTGTTCGCTTATAGTCAGTTTTATTTAGGGCACGTGCATCTGATGCTGGCCGAGGTTGGGGCGGCGCGGGCGCGGTATGCGGAAGCGTTGCCCATCTACCGGGACATCGGGTACCGGTTAGGGGAAGCCAACGCGCTTTCGAGCCTGGGGGACGTGCATCTGAGGCTGGCCGAGGTTGGGGCGGCGCGGGCGCGGTATGCGGAAGCGTTGCCCATCTACCGGGACATCGGGTCCCGGTTGGGGGAAGCCAACGCGCTCCTTCGCCTGGGGGACGTGCATCTGAGGCTGGCCGAGGTTGGGGAAGCGCGGGAGCGGTATGCGGAAGCGTTGCCCATCTACCGGGGCATCGGGGACCGGTTGGGGGAAGCTAACGCGCTAAAGAGCCTGGGGGACGTTGCGCGCAGAGAGGAAGATTTCGAGTTGGCGCAGTCGTTGTACGAGAAAGCCCTGTCGACGTACCAGACCATCGAGATGCCATTCAACATTGCTCTGGCCTGGTGGGGTCTGGGGCAAACGGCGCAGGCCCGCCAAGACTTGGATACAGCCCGAGATTATTATCAACAAGCTCTTGAGCTATTCACCGCCATCGGCTCCCCCCATGCGGAACAAGTCCAGGCTGATCTCAATACTCTCTCCGAATCATAGGATCTCATCCACGCTCCGCGTCGCATGCCTCGCCGTCGCCCACGTCACCTACCGGGAGGCTATCGAGGATCGGCTGCTGCAGGCGCCCCAGGGAGAGGATGCGTCGGTGTGAGTTTGCCCTCAGTGAAGGGGTAAGCTTCCCCCATAGTCAAGGCTGCCTATACTATGGAGAAAGTTCGAGTCCATATTCAAGGCAGGCTTTAATATGGCGATCATTTCTCTGCATATTAAAGGCTGCCTTTAATACATCCCGTATGCTTTATGAGGTTTGAATCTTTATGATAGATAAGACCCGTGCTGGTCGCTATGTGCAACAACCTACAGGCTACCGCGCTTTTATCCCCGCGCCCCTGCCTCCCCAACCTCCCGTGCAACTCGCTGGCAACCTCCAGAAATCGCTTTCCCAGGCAGATCGAGCGTTGGGGCGCTTGGATGGTTCCATTCAAATCCTGCCCAATCCCGACTTGTTCGTCTTCATGTATGTGCGCAAGGAAGCGGTCCTTTCCAGTCAGATCGAGGGCACGCAGAGTTCAATCCAAGATGTGCTGGCGGCGGAGGCGCAGATTTTCGCGCCCGACCGCCCCCAAGACGTCAATGAGGTCATCAACTACGTGCAGGCGATGAACTACGGATTGGAGCGCCTGGCGCACTTGCCGATCTCCATTCGGCTGATCAAGGAGATCCATGCCAAACTGCTTGCAGGCGTCCGTGGCTCGCAATTGACGCCGGGGGAGTTGCGCCGGAGTCAAAATTGGATTGGCCCGGGCGGATGCACGTTGGCGGACGCTGCATTTGTCCCCCCTCCGCCGCACAAAATCCTCAACGCTCTGGGGGATTTTGAGGACTTCTTGCATCAAGAGGACGATCTGCCCCTCCTCATCAAAATCGGGTTGGCCCACGCGCAATTTGAGACCATTCATCCCTTCCTCGATGGCAATGGCCGGGTGGGCCGTCTGCTGATCACCTTTCTGCTCTGCGAGCGTGAGGTGCTGTCGAAGCCCGTCCTCTACCTCTCCTATTACTTCAAACGCTACCGCACGGCTTACTACGAACACTTGCAGGCCGTGCGCGATACCGGGGATTGGGAAAGCTGGCTGGCCTTTTTCCTGCACGGCGTGACCGACGTCAGCGCGCAAGCCACCGAAACAGCCCGGCGCATCCTGACGCTGCGGGAAGATCATCGCGCATTGATCACCGAGCAATTCGGTCGAGCTGCGGGGAACGGCCATTGTCTTCTCGAATCCTTGTACGAGCGTCCCATCGTCTCCGTCAAGGACGTGCAGAAACTCATCGGCACCTCGTACCCGGCAGCCAACTCGTTGGTGAGCAAGATGGAAACCCACGGCATCTTGCGCGAGTTCACCGGGAATAGCCGCAACCGCCGCTTCCGCTACGAGGACTACATCGCCCTCTTTGCCGACCCCATGCCAGAGTTTGAGGAGACCGCACAATGATCTCGGCGCTCAAATCGGCGGGCTAAGCGCTCGCTGAAAATACAATCCCACAGCGCCCTGGAGAAATCCAGGGCGCTTTTTTATTTGGGCCACATCTGCCCCCCGCACTGCAAGGCCCGCTTCGGCGGGCCTTTTTGAGTTCCCCTCGCAGATAGCCCCGCATAGCGCTCCGCGAAGGGACTCCAGACGCTGCCCTCAGATAAGCCGCCAGCCCTCAAAATTTCAATCTAATCCCTAAGATACCGGTCGATTAGCTATGCAAAAACGCCCAACTTAACATAAGATATATAGTCGGAACATAGTAACATCCCCTATATACCCAAAAATGCCCCTCCGAAGGCGATCTCCATGTAGGATTTCACTTTACTTTCCGCTATTTTTTGTAAATATAGTTAGCATCCTATAGCGTTTAGTG
>JBKHCQ010000179.1:0-7192 GCA_046541755.1 Anaerolineales bacterium
GACCGGCTCCCCGGCGATTAACGCGGGCGACGCGGCGACCTGCCTCGTCACCGACCAGCGCGGGGTGACGCGCTCATCGCCTTGCGACATCGGCGCGTTTGAATTGCAAGGCTCCATTATCACGCCGCTGGCGGGGACGGGCGGCAGCATCACGCCGGATACGCCGCAGATAGTGGCGACGGGTGACGACGTCACCTTCACCATCGCGGCGGATACCGGCTACCACGTTGTCGACGTGGGCGTGGATGGCGTCTCGCAGGGCGCGCTGGCGAGCTACACCTTCTCCAATGTCACCGCCGATCACACCATCACGGCGACCTTCGCCCTCGATACCTACATCATCACGCCGACGGCGGGGACAGGCGGCAGCATCAGCCCGGCGACGGCGCAGACCGTCAACCACGGCGATGACCTCGCCTTCACCATCGCGGCGGATACCGGCTACCACGTTGTCGACGTGGGCGTGGATGGCGTCTCGCAGGGCGCGCTGGCGAGCTACACCTTCTCCAACGTCACCGCCGATCACACCATCACGGCGACCTTCGCGCTGCTTCCCCCAGGCGCGCCCACCCTTCTCGCCCCACTACGCCACACCGTGACGGATACGACGGAGCTTACCCTCACCTGGGCGCCAGTCGATGGCGCGACCGGGTACACTGTGGACTTGGGTGGCGTTATTATGGATGTGGGAGATACGGTCATCTCTCCGACCGGCGTGCTGGCGACGGGTGCGTACACCTGGACGGTGGCGGCCTACAATGCCGGCGGTATCGGCGCGTATGCGGACACGTGGGCTTTCGCTATCACGGGTGCGCCGGTGAATGTAACACTAACTGAGCTTACCGCCGGGACAGTGATCACCTTCGGCAATGAGATTTGCGGCAGCATCACCTTCACCAATGTGGGGACGTTGCCGACCAGCCTCACCATCACCTACACCTACAATTTTCCCTCGGTAGATCACAAAGGCCTGCTTGGACAATACCGTATCTCCGCAGGGGGCGACGCAGGGTATCAGGCTGCGCTCACGCTCTGCTACGCGGATGCCGACCTGCGCGTGGCGGACATCGATCCGGCGCAAGAGCCAAACCTGCACGCTTACCGTTACATCGCAGTAGGGCAGCCGTGGCAACAATACTCAGAAGTGGACACCGTAGCCAACACCATCACGGCGCACAACGTCACGACGTTCGGCGTCTTTGGGGTGGGTATCACGGAGAATCAACCTACCGCCATCACCCTGGGCGCGTTCACCGCGCGCGGCGGTCACTGGTTCAGCGGCTTGTTGCTGGTGGTCGTGCTCTATGGATTGCGACGCAAACAGCCGCTAGTTAGTCAAGCATCCCCCAGAAAGGAGCTACAGATGGAAGTACAAGCAGACGTTTACACCGCGCCGGAGATTGTCTATGAAGGCAACCTGGAAATCCAGGCCGGCAGTCCCTTGAGCATCCCCTCTGATTTCGAGGACTTCGAAGACCTCGATTGGTAACGGCGGGCGACCCGCACACACAAAACACGGCGGCGACTCTTGTGAGTCGCCGCCGTGGCTTGTGAGCTTGCGGATGACGACGCTGCGCTATCTTTACGTGCCACGGGCGCCCGAGAACTACTCGCCGGGATCGCCACAACCCCAATCGCGCCCCTGCCTGCCGCTGGTGATGCGCGAGCCATAGCGCAACGATCCAACCATAACACAAGCACCGCCTCCCTGGCATCGAACATTGGGGGCGGTGCTTTTTTTCTTCTTCTAAGACTGCGAGAGATAAAGCTGCGAGAGATAAAGCTGCGAGAGATTATATCAAACCCAACCGCGCTTTGATCTCGGCCCAGGCCTCGCGCAGCGCCTGAGCGACGGGGCCGTCGGTGTAGGCGGTGACGGCCTGGCCGTTGACCATCGCCTCGGTGACGATGGAATCGTAAGGGAGGCGGGCGATGATCGGCGTCTGTTGCTCCGCACAGAAGGCCGCGATTTCGGCGGCGCGCGGCGCGCTCAGATCCGCTTTGTTGAGGAGCGCCAGCGCGGGGATCTTGAAGTGGCGCGTTAATTCCAGGACGCGCGCCAGGTCGTGCGCGCCGGCGGGCGTCGGCTCGACGACTAACAGGGCCAGCGTCGCGCCGGAGGCGGCGGAGATCACGGGGCAGCCGATCCCCGGCGGCCCATCGACCAGCACCAGCGGGCGCGCGTCATCTAAGGCGCGCAACCGCGCCTGCTGCTTGACCAAGGTGACCAATTTGCCGGAGTTCTCCCCGCCGGCGAAGAGGTGCGCGTGATAGAGCGGGCCGTAGGGCGTCCGGGAGACGAACCACTGCCCGACGACCGGCTCCGTCATCTCGATGGCGCCCACGGGGCAGCGATAGTGGCACGCTGCGCAGCCCTCGCACGCGATGGGGTCGACTTCGTACGCGGCGCCCTTTGTTTTAGACTTAGATGATGAAGGATGAATCGCATCGAAGCGGCAGGCGGCCTCGCACTCCCCGCACGCGATGCAGGTCGCCGCGTCGACGTGGGCCAGCAGCCCGCTGGCGAAATCGCGCGTCGCTTCCCGCTCCGGGCCTAAGACCAGTTCTAAGTTCGCGGCGTCGACATCCGCATCCGCCAAACTCACCGCCATCTCCTGAGACGCGAGGTGGGCCAGCGCCGCCGTGACGCTGGTCTTGCCGGTGCCGCCCTTGCCGCTGAGCACCACCAATTGCTGGGGATCTTGGGTCATCGCGAGGCCTCCTTGTTATCATGGCTCAACCTTGCGAAGATTGCAGAGAGAGTTATAAATCCAAAATTCGATGGTTTAGCATTGGGCAATTTTTTAAAGATCATCTGACTAACCTTCGCAAGGATCGCTTGAAACTAATGTTTGAATTCGGCGGTACATCTCCAGAAATTTCGCCCGATAGTCCGGCAGGGCGTTCACCAGGGGGATGCCCTCCGCGTAGGCCTCGGCGATGCGGCGATCCAACGGGATGCGCATCAAGATGGGGATAGCAGCCTCGGCGCAGAAGCGCGCCACGCCCTCGTCGCCCACACCGCGCGTTACCGCGTCGCGGTTGATGACGACGCCGACGGGCCGGCCCAGCTCCTCGCGCGCGACCGCGACCGCGCCGCGCAGATCGTGCAGCCCGAAGGGCGTCGGCTCGGTGACCAAGAGCACGAAATCGCTGCCGTGCATCGTCTCGACGACGGGGCAGGCGTTGCCGGGCGGCGCGTCCAAGATGGCCAGCGCTTCCGGCCCCTGGGGCAGCGAGCGCTGCTTGAGTTGGCGGATGATGGGCGTGGCCATCGCCTCGCCGACGTTGAGCACGCCGTGGCCAAAGGCGATCTCCGCGCCCGGCGTGGCGATCCGCCCCCAGGCCAGCGTCCCGGTGGGAGCTAAGACCTCGCGGATGGCGCCCTCCGGGCAGTTGTAGGCGCAACTGCCGCAGCCGTGGCAGAGCTGCGGGAAGACCAGCACTTGCTGGCCCATCACGGCGATGGCATGGTAGGCGCAGACCTCGGCGCAGGTGCCGCAGTGCGTGCACGCCTCCGCATCGACCTCCGGCACGAGAATACCGACCTCCTCCTCGCGCGCCATCTGAGGATTCAAAAAGAGGTGCGCGTTTGGCTCCTCGACGTCACAATCCAAGAAAACCAGTTCGGACGGGCGGGCGACGGCGTCCATCTCGGCGATGCTGAGCATCAGATTGATCGCGATGGTCGTCTTACCAGTGCCGCCCTTCCCGCTGGCGACGGTGATGTGCATAGAGTTCTCCTTGGTGAAAAAGTAAAAAAGTTGAAAGTTGCAGGTTGAAAGTTACAAGTTCTCTGATGCGAAACGTATTGCGTAAAATATTGCTGAGGTAAAAGTGACACGCTATTCAAAAAAGCTCCCAGTCCCCGTCCCCGGGGACGGTTAAAAGCGGATCTCTCGCTTTGCAGACGCCCCCGAGACGGGGGCTTTGAGCTAATATGTGCAACTTTTTCCACAATGCGTAAAATCTGCTTAAAAAGGATCTATGTGAGGGTGAGTTTTTCGCCGGATTGTCCGGGGCGGTAGATGGGCGGCCCGAAGGCTTGCGCCAGTGCTCGCTGGAATGCGTCGCCGGAGCAGTGGCCGGGCCAGAGATGACGCAGCGCGCCCATAGCCTTCAGCACGGTCACGGTCTGGCGGATGGTGTCCGGGCTGGCCGATCCGAGGTGCATCCCGCCGGCGATGCCGATCAACGGCTCATCCCATCTGCGTTGCACGTGCTCGATGGTGTTGAGCAGGCCCGCGTGGCAGCATCCGCATAGCAGGAAGAGGCCGTCCTCACACGCGATGATCAGCGAGAAATCATCCTCGTAGGGATCGGACTTGTACTCCTCTTTACCTTCGGGACTCTTGATAAAGTGATGCGCGCTGCTCCCTTCGGGATGTGGACGGCGGGTGATCGCGCCGGAGGTCCAGATGCCGGGCAACACCTCGCGCGGCGCCGCATCCAAGCGGAGATCCATGCGCGAGGCGACCTCCGCTTGCGAGAGCGGTATCGTGCGCGATTCTAAGACGCCTTCGTGGCGGGAGTAGCGTTTGCGGAAGAGTGTGGGGTGCGCGTAGAGCGGCGTTTCGGCGGGGAGTTGGGGCAAGATGCCTCCCAATCCGCCGGTGTGATCGTCGTGGCCGTGGCTGAGGACGACGGCGTTAAGATTTTCGGGGCGCAGGTCGAGACTATCGAGGTTGTGGGTGAGCACCGCGCCGCTGCCGCCGGTATCGAAGAGAATTTGCCCATCCGGCGTCTCGATCCAGAAGGCGAGGCCGTGCTCGGCGCGCAGGGGCGGCGCGGCGTCGTCATTGGTGATCCACGTGAGCGTGATCATCGCGGCGACGCCTACGTCAACTCGTCTAAGGCGGCGGCAGCTTCCGCGATCTGCTGGCGCAACGCGTCGACCTCCTCGCGCAGGCGGCGGATCTCACCCGAGGCTTCATCGTGTGCTTCGTGTGCTTCGCGTGCTGCCTGCTTGCCATGCTCGTCATGATCATCGTGCCCACAGGGCGCGGCCTCCTCCAACTGGCCGCCCAACGCCTGCTCTAACGCGCGGCGCACGACGCCCGCCGCCCCGGTGTAGGCCTCGATCCCATATTGTTGGAAGAGCGCGATGGCGCGGCGGCCCATCCCGCCGGCGACCATCATATCCACGCCCTGCTCGCGGATGAAGGCGGGGACTTGCCCCGGTCGATGCGCTTGATAGTAGGGATTGGCGATGCTCTCCACGGCGGTGATGTGATGATCGTCCACATCGACGATGATGTAATACGGGCAGCGCCCAAAGTGATGGGCCGCGACGCTCTCTAATCCTTGGTTTTGTTCTGCTGAAACGGCGATTCGCATAATGTCTCCTTTAGTCAGTTAGTCTTGTAGTCGAATAGGACTTCGGAAGTCTCACACTTCTGAGACTTCCGAAGTCTGTTGAAACTCAGCCTTACTCCTTCACCATATCCGCGCCGCATTTGGGACACTGGACGGAATAGCAAGGAACGCCCCGCTGATGGGGTTGGCGATGTCCACAGGAGGGACAGACGCACGCACCTCCCGGTCCGGAGCCGGGTCGATTGCCTTGGGCTTGACCGCGGCCTGGTTGATTTGCCATGTTGTTTCACCTCCTTATTTTGCTTGGATTCAACTCGTAAGCCTTCCGGAAGCTGTGAACGGCTTAGTTTTTGGAGTGACTACACTTGTAGCTTCCCGGAAGGTGGATGTAAGAACCGCTCAATGGCGATGACGACCGCGTCCACTTCGTTGTCGTCGTTGGCGCCCACCGCCGCGCGATACGCGGGAAGAGGGGGCGACGTCGAGTTGGACGGGTTGGTCGCGCGTCGATGTGACCGGGCTGACGGGGGCGCGCCGGCTCTCTGGCGGCTCGATTGGTTGTGTTCTCTTTGTTTTGCGTGTCTCTAGAATATCGATAGCGAGTCGCATGGCTTGGGAGAGCAAGGTGAGGCCCTGGGCGACGGCGTTGGCAAAGCGGGAGGGGCGGTTCGCTGGCGGGGTGACGTCGATGACCTCGATGGTTTCGGTTTTGTGTACCGGTACTGCATCATCTGCATCGACAATTTCTAAGCCCTTCGATGTATCGCTATGTTGTTCTATCTCTGCTCCTGTTTCTGTTCCAGACATTGGCGCCCTCCTCGCGTTTCGTCTCGAATGTAAGACTACTTCTTTGTCAATGAATCGACTTTCCGAAGCAACGTCGCGACCGATTGGCGTAGCTCGGCGACCTCTTGCTTCAACATCTGCACTTCGTCAGATTGTCCAGCGTCAGGCGGTGACGGGGGCGCACTGGGGTTTGGACTTGCGTGTCCGGCTTGGCTCGCGCCTTGCAGCGCACCGAGTTCCCCGCTTTTGTAGGCGTCGACGGCATCCTGCGCCGTCATCCCCTGCCCGTGATAGATGGCGATGTTGGCGGCCTCTAGGACTTGATAAGCGTTGGGGCCGACGTTGCCCGTGATCACAGCCCGCGCGCCCTCTTGCACGATGTACTGGGCGGCTTGGATGCCCGCGCCGCTGCCGCTGGCCGCGCTCGTGTTCTGCTGTGCTTGCACTTGGAGGGGGTCGGTCTCGGTATCGACGAAGAGGTAGTAGAGGGAACGCCCAAATCTGGGATCGACCGGCGATGAAAGCGTCGCACCGGACGCACTGATGACTATTTTCATAGGAAATACCTCCTGGGTGATGTGAAAGTTTGTGAAAGTTACTACGTGTTAATTATGCGTTCATTTCCGATAAACGGCTCAGCGCTTCGTCGACTTCGCGCCGGATGGCGGCGACCTCTGATCGCAGGGCGGTTAGATCTTCCATTCCCGACATCTGCGTCTCCGGCTGAGGCTGGGACGCCCAATCCTGCGTCGCTTGGAATCGCCCGGCCCCCGGCCCACCGGCCCACCGCGACCATGCCGGCCATTCGCCGGTCTCCTGGTAGTAGGCGAAGCATGCGCCGCGCCCCGGGCCATACCCGCGCCCGAATCCACGCCCACCCCCGCGACCTAAGCCTCGGCCTCGGCCATGATATCCACCTCGATGTCCACGTCCATATCCAAACATTCTTCTCACCTCCTTATTCATTTTCTAACCTCCAGCTTCCAGCCTCCAATATCCAGCCTCAATCTTCCCCCCGCAATTGCTGATAGCGCACCGTGAACTTCTGGAGCATCTCCTGTAATTCCTGCACCTCGGCGGCCCACATATT